>CAJXPH010000374.1 GCA_913057765.1 uncultured Campylobacteraceae bacterium | reverse complement strand
GGCATACGAGATCCTCTCTGGTCTCGGTGGGCTCGGAGATGTGTATAAGAGACAGCCATTGATGTGCAATATTACCTAACATCTCTCCCATGGCTGCAAGTTTACTTTGCTGAATTAGAAGTCTATCTTTTTGTCTATTTTTATTTAATTCTTCTTCAACTTTTAATTTTAAATCTTGTTCACTAACTTTTATTTTTGTAATATCATTTATATATCCATAGAAATTTACAATATTTCCAGAGTGGTCTTTTAAAATAAGTGTTCTACAAGAAATCCATCTTATCTCATTGGCTGAGTTTAAAGCTCGACATACAAAAGTAAAATCACTTAAATCTTTACTCACAGCAGCATTCATAGCTACTTTTGCAATATTAATATCTTCTTTATATATTAAATCTAAGAAATTGATATTTCCTTGCTCAAAATCATATTTTGTATAGCCATAGTTTTTAATTGAGTTTGAAATATATTTTACATTTAATTTTTCATCATTAAAAAGTTTAAAAATTACAATTTTTCCATCTTCAACTAATAATTCAACATCTAAAAGTTCTTTTTTCATTCGCTTATTTTTGTCAATATCCATAGACATCATAAGCATTCTTTTTTTAGAAGTTTTCTTATCTATAAATAATCTACCTCGTGCAAGTATCCACTTAAAACCTTCATTTTTAGTTTTAAGTCTATATTCACAAAAGAAATCATCTTTTTTATTTGCAAATATTTCTTCAAATATTTGTTCAACTTTATTTTTATCATCTTTATGAATAAGATTAAACCAGTCAGAAAAACTCTCAACTTCACCTTTTTCATAACCTGCTATTTCCAACCATTTGTTTGAGAAATAGATTTTATTATTATCAAAATCAATATCCCAAAGTCCGTCATTTGAGGCAATGATAGCTAGCTCAAATCTATTTTTCCAATGTTTTAAAGTATTAGTTCTTATCTGAAGTTTTTTATTGTACCTAGTTAACACATTCTTTGTGAAATTTGAAAAAAGAAGTGAAAAAAGTATTAAAATTGTACTTATTAATATAATATAAGTAAAAATAGTTAAAAATAATGTATTGTATTTGTTTTCAATATCTTTTGTATTAAATTTTATATTTTCATCGTAATCGATTGATATTACAAACTTATATTTCGAGTTATATAAACTATGATTGTCAAAGTTAAAAACAATCTCTTCATTGGCATCAAAATATTCTAATATTTCATATTTTTTTATTGTTTTTTCATTTGAAAGTAAAACATTTATATTATCATACAAATTTTTATTTTTAAAATTATAAGTCATTTTAGAGATTAAATCATAAAACCAAATACTGTAGTCATTTGATTTATTCAATAAATCTATTTCTTCTATAATAAGGTTTTTAGTAATGAATCTAATATTTTCTATTTGAGAAAATGTCCCTATATAATAAGTTTTACCATCAATATTAAGGGTATCAAAAAAGCTTAACCTCACTGCTCCTGTTAAATCATTTTTCCACTGCTGAAGGTTATATCGTCCTTGAGAAGATATATATTTTAAAGCAATATCTTTATAACTTTCTTCATACTTTCCAAATATTAAATTTGATAAAAATTTTATTCTATCGTGCCCATAAAATATATCTAACTCTTCCTCTTCAAATAGTACAATACTAATGCCATTTGAGTCTTCATATTTTTCTAAAAATTCTATTGTTTCATCTACTCTTAAATTTAAAAAATTTGAATTCAAGCTACCTATGATTTTATAAGTATGTTCTTGAAGAACTTTACTTAATCCTTCTAATTCATTACGTACTCTTTTATCAATTAAGGTAGAAAAATTAGTGAGTTTTTCTTTTTTATCAAATTGGTTATGTAATATCTCTTTTTGATTCAAAAGATCTAAATCTCTTTTTTGTTTCGATTCTAAAATAATATAAGAAATAATCACTGAAAAAACAGCAAGTATTACAATAAAAAAAAGAGGGATTATTTTAAATATTTTTTCTATATATTCTAAGCTATAGAAT
>CAJXPH010000373.1 GCA_913057765.1 uncultured Campylobacteraceae bacterium | reverse complement strand
GATCTACACTATCCTCTTCGTCGGCAGCGTCAGATGTGTATAAGAGACAGACTTTCAATTACTGAACAATTTTTTGTATATTCATTTGCTTCTACAGTATATCTTGAGTCAGTAATAAAATAGGCTTCAGAGCCTAGTTTTAAGTAAACAGCGTTATCACATGAAAATCCACATTCATAATAAACAGCATTTTCGTCTAGTAGTATATAATTTTTCATAATTACTCTTTTAATTTTGATTTATAATTAACTAAAATTTCAATATAATCTTACCTAAAATTTATAAAAGGAATATAATATGAAAATCGCAGTAATCCAAGGTCCAAACTTAAATATGTTAGGTATAAGAGAACAGCATATTTACGGTCCAATGACTTTAGATCAAATTCATGATCAAATGAAAGGTTCAGCTTCTCAAAATGGTGTTGAGTTAGAATTCTTTCAATCAAACTTAGAAGGTGAAATAGTAGATAGAGTTCAAGAATGTTTAGGCACAGTTGATGGTATTTTAATTAATCCAGCAGCATATTCTCACACATCAATTGCAATTAAAGATGCTTTATCAGCAGTAAATTTACCAACAGTAGAAGTTCACATTTCTAATATTTATAAAAGAGAAGAATTTAGACAAAAATCTATTACAGCTGCATCTTCAACTGGTGTAATAAGTGGATTTGGTCCATTTGGTTATCATATGGGACTAATTGCATTAACTCAAATTGTTTCAGAAGTTAAAGCTGTAGAAGCAGAACAACAAGCTGAACCTGCAGAATAATTAAGGTAATAAACTTTAATGAAAATTATTAGTGCATCATGGATAATTACTTGTGATGAGAATAGCACCATTATAAAAAATGGTGCTATTGTATATGATAAAAAAATTATTGATATTGGAACTTTAGATTTTATAAAAGAAAAGTATCCTAATATTGACATTCTACAACTAGAAGAAAATTCAGTGATAATGCCAGGGTTAATTAATTCACATGTTCATTTAGAATTTTCTTCAAATACTACAACTTTAAAATATGGCAATTTTATGTCTTGGCTTAATTCTGTTATTGCCTCAAGAGATGAACTTGCTGAAAAAGCAACAACAAAATTAATTTCTCAAAAATTATCACGTATGAAAAAAACTGGTACTACTACTATTGGCGCAATTTCATCTTATTCTTATGATATGCAAGCTTGTAAAAACACACCAATAAATACAGTTTTTTTTACTGAAGTTATTGGAAGTAAAGCAGATATGGCAGATACATTGTTTGCAGATTTTAAAGCAAGATTAAATAGTGCAATTTTGGAAAAAGATGAGAGTTTTATCCCTGCTGTTGCAATCCATTCACCATATTCTGTTCATCCATTTTTAATCAGAGAGAGTTTAAAACTAGCTAAGCAGAATAATTTAGCCGTAAGTTCACATTTTTTAGAATCACCTGAAGAATTTGAATGGTTACATAAAGACCAAGGTGGATTTTTAGAGTTCTTTAAAAACTTTTTAGGTCAAGAGCAAAGCGTAACTAGACCTATGGAATTTTTAAATCAATTTAAAAATATTGAAAATCTTTCTTTTACCCATTGTGTTGAAGCAAGCAATAATGATTTAGGAAAAATAAAAGAATTAGGTGCAACAATAAATCATTGTGTTACCTCGAATAGATTTTTAAATAATACAAAATTAGATTTAGATAACTTAGAAGAGTATTCAATTCCTTTCTCAATAGGAACAGATGGCTTAAGTTCAAATAATTCTTTATCAATGTTTGATGAATTAAGAAATTTACTTATGATGCATAGCGAAAAAAATATTATTGATTTTTCAAAAGTTTTAATAAAAGCAGCGACAAAAAATGGTAGTAATGCACTAGGATTAAATAAAGGTGAATTATCAACTAATAAAGATGTTGATTTAATTTGTATTAATTTACCAGATGCGGTAAATGATGAAAATGACCTATGCATGAATATTATTCCTGTCTCTTATACACATCTCCGAGCCCACGAGACCAGAGAGGATCTC
>CAJXPH010000372.1 GCA_913057765.1 uncultured Campylobacteraceae bacterium | reverse complement strand
ACGAGATCCTCTCTGGTCTCGTGGGCTCGGAGATGTGTATAAGAGACAGAGAATACATAATGAATTAAATTGGCCACCATATAACTACTATCAAGATAATCAACCAAAAGGTTTTTCTATTGATTATCTAAATTTACTAGCAAAAAAAATTGATACAAAAGTTGATTATATAACCGGTCCATCATGGGATGAATTTATGCAAATGCTTCAAAATGATGAGATTGATGCCATTATTAATATTTCTAAAAATGAACAGAGAGCTAAAACAATTGCGTTTACATCAATTTTTCACACTGCAGCAAATGCAATTTATGTAAAAAATGGTGATGAACAACTTGATTCCCTAGAAAAACTAGAAGGTAAAACTATAGTAATGCCAAAAGGTTTTTTTGCACAAAAAGCCATTACAAAGTATTATCCTAAAATAAATCAAATTCTTGTAAAGGATTCTCTAGAAGCATTGAAACTACTTTCTTTGGGAAAAGCTGATGCTACAATTGGAAAAAAAAATGTTATAGATTATGTAATCGCACTTAATAATATTTCAGGTGTTTCTCCTACAAATTTTGTTGATGATAATAGAATGGTAAGCTTAATTCGTATTGGTACAAGTAAAAAGAAGATTATACTTAGAGATATTTTAGAAAAAGCACAAAAAAATGTTACTGATGAAGAATTACTTTCTTTAAAAAGAAAATGGTTTGGGGTAAAAGAAATTAAAAAAGATTATTTTAGTAATTTCCTAACAAAAAAAGAATTAAACTATATTACAAAAAGAAAAATTATTAGAATGTGTAATATAGATGATTTAAAGCCTATTTCATTTAAAGAAGATGGTAAATTAAATGGTATTGCAATTGACGTATTAAGAAAAATAGAAACCCTAATAAAAGTAAGATTTATTCCTATAGAGACTAATTCTTGGGAACAAGCGAAGGAATATTTAAAAACAAATAGATGTGATATTATTCCAACCGTAACAAATAGTAATAAACTTATTGATTATGCTAAATTTACAAAACCTTACTTAAATTATAAATTAGCAATAATAACTCAAAAAAATAAACCTGTTGTATCTAGCTTAGATGATATTTTAGATAAAACTATGGCAAAAAAATATGATTCTCAATTAATCACACTATTAAAATCAACAAACCCTGATTTAAGTATATTGTCTACTAAAAATGATAGAGAGACTTTAGAAGCAGTTAGTAGAGGAAAAGCATACTTTGCAGTAGAACCACTCCCTATTGCTTCTTATTATATATCAAACTACGCATTAAAAAATCTTTATATTTCAAGATATACAAATATGTCATATACAGTTAATATGGCAGTAAATAGTAATAACCCTGTATTATTAAATATACTAAATAAAACATTGAATCAAATTAATGAGGATGAATATAGAGAAATATCTAATAAATGGACCGCAGTGTCATTTAAAACAACTTTTGACTATTCATTTATTTGGGAAACAATAATAATTATTTTAATAATAATACTAACTTTTTCATATAGACAATATGTTTTAAATAAACATAATAAAACTTTGCAACTAGCAAATGATGAAATTGAAGAAAAAACTGTAGAACTGGCAAAACAAAAACTTTTATTTGAAAATTTATATAATAAATCATCAGATGGTGTACTTTTAATAAGGAATGATTTAATTACAAGTTGTAATGAGTCTACACATAAAATTCTAAAATATACAGAAGCAGAAATCCTTAATAAACAGTTACATGAAATAGCTCCTTATAGACAGCCTAATGGCGAGATTTCAAAAGAAAAAACACAAAATATGATAAATGATACTCTTGATAATGGTGTATCCAATTTTGAATGGGTTTTTACCGATGCAAAAAAAGATAATATTTGGGTTGAAGTGGTATTAACTTCTATTGAAATAGAAGGGAAAAGTGTTATTCATGCAGTTATTAGAGATATTTCAAACAGAAAAGTCTTAGAGCAAAAACTAGAAGATTTAAACACTAATCTTGAAGCTGTCTCTTATACACA
>CAJXPH010000371.1 GCA_913057765.1 uncultured Campylobacteraceae bacterium | reverse complement strand
GATCCTCTCTGGTCTCGTGGGCTCGGAGATGTGTATAAGAGACAGTGATATGACTTTAATTTCAACAAGACAAATTGATTCTGTTGATAAAACCTTATTTCATATAAATGAATCTTCTATGCCTTTAAAGACTGGTGAATTAGAATTTTTTGCACATCATATAACAGAAGCTTTAGAAAATATTTCAAATATCACAAGACCTTATGAAAATGATCAAATGTTAGATGTAATGTTTGGTTCTTTTTGTTTAGGTAAATAAATCCTATTTTTTTAATCAAATGAATAAAGATTTATATGATGTAGTAGTTATTGGTTCTGGTGGTGCTGGAATGATAGCTGCTATTACTGCTAGAAAACTTGGAAAAAAAGTACTACTTTTAGAAAAACTTCCTACATTAGGTGCCAAATTGAAAGCAACTGGTGGAGGAAAGTGTAACCTCACAAATACATTAAGTAATGATGATTTCATGGACTCATTTGGAAGAAATGGAAAGTTCATGATAAAAGCAATCTCTATGTTAGATAAAAATGATTTAAGAGATTTCTTTTCAAGTATTGGAGTTCAAACAGATACTAAAGATGGCTTTAGAATTTTCCCCGTGACACACAACTCATCTACAATTATTAAAGCATTAGAACAAGAGTTAAGTAGATTACAAATTGATGTTCTTTGTGATGTAAAAGTTGAAAAAATACTTTTTGATGGTATTAAAACAACTGGAGTTGATACATCAAAAGGCCAATTTTCATCTTTAAATGTAATTGTTGCAACAGGTGGTTTAGGTTTTCCAATGCTTGGTGCAAATGGAGATGGTTATTCATTTGCAAAAGAACTTGGACATAAGGTAACAGATCTTTATCCTGCAATGTTACCTATTTATACGAAAGAAACTTGGGTCTCAAATTGTACAGCTGATACAATTGCAAAAGCAATAGTAAAAATTGATTTGAAAAAAGCAAAGAAATTAAAAGCGATTGGTGATTTAATATTTACTTCAAAAGGTTTAAGAGGCCCTGTTATTCTTGATTTTTCAAGAGAGATTACTCCTTTATTGGAAAAGTATAAAGAAGTCCCTCTTTTAGTAAATATGGTAAAAGGTAAAAATGAAGATGAAATTTTTCAATATTTGAAAAAACAATCTTCTTTAAATCCCCATTACAATGTAGTTGAATTATTAGCTACTTTACTTCCTGTTTCAGTATCAAAGTCACTTTGTCTAGAAGTTGGAGCAAATGTAGTTAAAAAGTTTAAAGATCAAGAAGGACAAGTGAGAAATGATTTGTTAAAAATAGTAGCAAATACTCCTTTTACTGTTATTGATTCTGTAGGTTTTAAAAAAGCGATGATTACAAGAGGTGGAGTAAGTTTAAAAGAAATAAATCCAGAAACTATGCAAAGTAAAATTATAAAAGGTTTATATTTTTGTGGAGAAGTTATGGATTTAGATGGACCATGTGGAGGATACAACCTTCAGTGGTCTTTTTCTAGTGGAAATTTAGCTGGCCATTTATTTACTTAAACTATTGCAAAATCCACACTAGTAATTAGCCCAGCCTTTCCATCTTCTTTTAAGTGAAAACTAGATTGTTTTAATTTTGCATAATCCTCTCTAATGCCATTTGAATAAATGAATCCAGAGTCAACAGCACTTAAATAAATTGCACCAATTCCAGCTTGTCCTAATCCAATAAGTGAGTCATCTTTATTCTCGTTTTTTTCCCAGATTAAAAGATTTTCAAAAATTGAATCATTTTCATCAATCCAAGAATTCTTATCTTCATCATATTCTCTTAATTCTTTAAATCCGTCGCCTGTATTAGCACCAAAAAGTTCGTTCCCGTTATCTATAATTCCATTTTTATTTTTATCTAAAGTTAGGAACCCAGTTCCATCTTTTAGTTCAGGAATTAATTCATTTTTTCCATCACAGTTTAAATCAAATTCAAAACTGATTGTATTACTTATATTATCATATGAAGTAAGATCAGACTTATAGCTGTCTCTTATACACATCTGACGCTGCCGACGAAGAGGATAGTGTAGA
>CAJXPH010000370.1 GCA_913057765.1 uncultured Campylobacteraceae bacterium | reverse complement strand
CTATCCTCTTCGTCGGCAGCGTCAGATGTGTATAAGAGACAGAATATCGATATTATAAGAAAGAAAGAACAAGTTTTAAATGGATTCTTGGATACTTCATTTTTAGATAATACAATTTTAGAAGCAAATAAAATCAAGAATGCACTTGCTGAACTACAATATCAAAAAGAAGAAATTAATAATAACTTCTCAAATGTTGCCAGTGGAGAATATAAGAGCTTTGACCTTCCTGTTTTAAACTTAGCAGATGAAAAAACATTTTTAGATAAAAATATACAACTTTCAAAAACAAAAGCAGATATTGATCAAAAGAATTATTTTAAAGATATAACTGTAGCAAAATATCTTCCAACAATTAATGCAAATCTGGATTATACTAAATATCATGATACTGATAATAATCCATCTATAGAAAGGACATCTTTGCAAAATTATGGTTTATCTATAACCATGCCACTAGATGTAAGAACATTCAATGATATTGAAGCTCAAAAAATAAATTATATAAAAGCAAAACTTGATTTAAAAAATAAAATACTTGAAGAACAAAATTTTTATAAAACAAAAATCTCAAAAATTAAGATGTTAAATCAAAAGAAAAAAATTGCAAAAGATGATTATGAATTATATAATTCACTTTTAGAGATAATTGTTGAAGAGAAAAATGCCGAACTTAAAACACAAAGTGATGTGGATACACTTCAGAACTCTCAAAGAATTAAATCAATTGAATTAAAAATTTATACATTAGAAGAACAAATAGAACTTTTAGATATCTACTCAAGAATCAGTTAGTTTTTTATTACTAACTGATTATTTTTAATAATATTAATAATTAAATTCTAATATAATTACGATACAATAATCAATCATGAAAAATACTGCTAATGAAACAAAAATTATTAAATGGATTATACTGCTTCCTATTGTAGGAGTAATATTAACTTCTTTTTTTCTTACAAATATATTTATATCTTCAAAACTTGAGACTCATGAGCTAGAAATTGTCAATTTAAAAAATACACATATTACAAATTTAAAAGATAAAGTAAAAGAAAGAATTGAACATATTTCACTTCTTTTAAATAACGATTATAAAAATCGAATTGAAGAATCAAAAAAAGCGATAAAAGACATTGTTAATATCGGCCACTCACAGTTAACTAGTATTTATAATGTTAATAAAAAATTATCAAAAAATGAAATATATAATATTATTAATGAACAAATGAAAGATTTGAAATTTTTTGACAATAAAAATGGCTATTTTTTTATTTACGCTCTTGATTCTGGAATTTCTATTTCGCTTCCTTCTGCACCAAAACTTATCGGAACTTCATTAAAAAACTTAAAAGATAAAAATGGAAAGAATCTATTTGATAGTTATGGGAAAATTTTAGAGGATAAAGGTGAAGGCTTTGATACTTGGTATTGGAATAAACCTAATTCAGATAAAAAAATTCAAAAGATAGGTTATATTAAAAAATTTGAGCCTCTAAATATAGCTATTGGCACAGCAATTTATACTGATGATATAAAAATTTCTATATCAAAAAAAGAAATAGAATTTATAAAAACACTTAAATACAAAGATAATAGTTATATTTTTATTATAAATTCAAAAGGTACTGCGATTTTTCATAAAAATAAGAATATTATAAATAAGCCATTAAAAGAACTTCCAATACAAACCCAAGAAAATGTCAAGAAAATAATCTCTACTGCAAAAAATTCAAATGGTAAATTTACGGAATATCTTCAATCAAACAATTTATTTGCAAAATTTAAACAATCAAAAAAAATATCTTATATCAAATATATTCCTATATTAGATTGGATTATTGGTACAGGTCTTTATACAGATGATTTAAATATCCAAGTTTCACAAAAACAAAAAGAACTTGAAAAACAATTAGAATATGATATTAAAACTATTATTAGTTTATCTTCTTTAATTAGTTTTCTTATTATCATAATATTAATTTTCTTATCAAAAAAAATAAAAAATCTTTTTCAATTTTACTCAAATAGACTAGAAGAAAACAATTTAAAAC
>CAJXPH010000369.1 GCA_913057765.1 uncultured Campylobacteraceae bacterium | reverse complement strand
TACGAGATCCTCTCTGGTCTCGTGGGCTCGGAGATGTGTATAAGAGACAGTCCTAACAATGGATATAAAAACCATAAGTGTTCTGTCCCTGAAACAATATTTATAAAAAATAACATAATATTAATTGCTAAGAATTTTATAACTTTTGAATCTTTTTTTAAAAAATCAAAAAAACTTTTTTTGTCTACATTATAATTATCTTCTATTTCTTCTTTTAGTTCATTTATCTCTAATTTAAAAGCTGTTGATAAAGACTTTAATGATTCTACGCTAGCCTTATTTTCTTTTTCAATTCTTTGTATTGTTCTTGTGCTTAAATTTGAGAATTCAGCGAGTTGCTCTTGTGACCAACCTTTTTCAAGTCTTAGTTCTTTTATAGACATAATGTAATCCTGTAAATAAATTAGCGTATGATAGCATATTTTGGGCTTTGTCGGTTACGACAAATACCTGACAAATAGTTAAAGTTAAAGAAATCTAAATAATTTATCATAGTTAAAATCAATAGGCTAACTGAAAAAAAGCTAGTTATAATGAATCCTAAAAAATAGGTAATAAAATTATGAATAATATATCAAAACAAGATTCAATAAGAGGTTCTTTTTTTTCTGCCATAGTTGCTGATGCTTTATGCTTAGGAAGTCATTACGAATATGATGCTAAAAAGATTTATAAAGCTTATGGAGAAAAACCAATTGAGAAGTTTATGAGCCCTGGCGAAATGATGGGTGGTATGACTCATGGAATAGGTTGGGGTGAACAAAACTATCATCCAGGTAAAAAAGCAGGTGGTACAACTGACTATGGAGACTACAATATATTAATTCTTGAACATTTAGCGACAATTACAGAGCCTCCAAGAGCTTTCGAGGTACAAAGGATACTTCCTCATTGGATGAATAGATTAGAACACTCTTGGGGCTCTTGGATATGTACAATGACAAAAGAAACTTATGCACAAGTAAAAAAAGGTGTTCCTGCACAAAATCTTGGTGGATATTCAAATGCAACAGCAATAAGACATGTTGCAGCTCATGGATATTATGAAGATGAAGAAGTGTTAGTTGATGTAGCTAAAAAAGCAATGTTTACTCATAAAGAAACACATGCACTTGGTGGTGCAGAATTTTTTGCACGGGTTACAAATAGGGTTATAGATGGAAAAAATCCAAGAGAAGCAATAGAAGAAGTAGCTATTTTAATGGGTGGTTTCTTTGAAGATAAAGTAAGACAAGCTATTTCAAAATATGAGGAAGAATCAAATCCTGAGTCTGATTTATCAAAAGAGCAGTTTAGTGATGATTTAGCTTTAACTTCTATGGCTAGGCTTTGGGATGTAGGTAGAAGTGAGCCTATAAAAGTAGGGAAGGCTAGTCCTACTGAAGGTACTTTACCTGGTAGTGTTTATTTTATTTTGAAATATGCGAATAAAGAAGATGGACTTAAACTTGCTTTGCAAGCTAATGCTATGGTTGGTGGAGATAATGCTTCTAGAGGGATTATGATTGGTATGGTATTAGGTGCTTATTTTGGTGTTGATGCTATTCCAAGTGAATGGAAAGAATCACTTGATCAATGGGAGTATTGTGAGGGGTTGCTTAATAAATTGCCTTTATTGAAGGCTTAGTTATTTTTCATTCTTTTCTTTTTATAAAGAAAAGAAACAAAAGAAAAGCATTCGCAGGGATTCTAAATAGCTAAAAAATAAAATGAAATCTTAAAATTTGAAAACTCGCTCCGCTCAGACAGTTCAAATTTATTAACAGATTTAATTTGATTTTTATTAACGCTATTTAGAAAATGCTCATAGGTGTTGCCTTTTCTAGATATTTTATACTGAATTAAAATCGCACAGCTTGAATTATCTTAAATCCAGGCTTTATTGAAGCCGAAAGCTTTTGATTGAGTTTCGCAAGGCAGAAAATTAAATTATAAACTGTAGGGAAGCTCTGCCTTCAATAACTCGTCTGGAAGTTTTTTTGTTTCTTTTTTACGACTAAAAAAGAATAAGTACTGTCTCTTATACACATCTCCGAGCCCACGAGACCAGAGAGGATCTCGTA
>CAJXPH010000368.1 GCA_913057765.1 uncultured Campylobacteraceae bacterium | reverse complement strand
TCTCGTGGGCTCGGAGATGTGTATAAGAGACAGAATATATTTAGTTAAGAGTAATAAAAGGTATAAAATATAGTTAAAAGTTTTATTTATAGTAAATAATTATATAATGAGAATATATAAAAAGTAGATAAAATATGTGTTAGGATAATATATGGATAAGAAAAAACAAATTGCATTTAATTTAAATAATTTTTTACTTTCAATTTCAATTGCCTTGGATTTAGCAGAAAATGATTTAAAGAATACAACGCCAAATCATTCTAAAAGAGTTGCTTTCTTAAGTTTGAAAATTGCTGAGAATTATGATCTAACACCTCAAGAAATGTCAGACTTATGTGCGTATTCACTAGTTCATAATATTGCATTAAAAAAAGAAAATAATTATACTAAAGAATATTATGAACTTGCACAAAACTGTGTTGATAAACTTCCTTTTTTATGTGGATATAAAAATGTATTAAAATATCATACTGAATATTATAATGGAAGTGGAATATTTGGGGTAGAAGGAAAAGAAATTCCTTTGTTATCTCAAATCATCTCTTTTTCACATTTATTAGACGAACGATTTGATTTAAGTGGAAAAGATATAGAAAATAGAAAAGGAATAATTAAATTTTTAGAAAGAAATGAAAATAAACTTTTTTCTGAAGAGATAGTGAATCATTTTCTTGAAGTTGCTTCTAGTATCGATTTTTGGTTAGATATTCAAAATGAAAATGATATTCTATTTTATATTT
Source organism: uncultured Campylobacteraceae bacterium (assembly GCA_913057765.1). Lineage (GTDB taxonomy): Bacteria > Campylobacterota > Campylobacteria > Campylobacterales > Arcobacteraceae > Halarcobacter. Next base: position 1,330 of record CAJXPH010000368.1, on the reverse strand, counting down.
TTGGAACTTTACATGATTTTACATCAAGTCCTACTTTTGAAGAAGTATTAACTTTTACTACTATTTTTTCTGATCTGGTTGAGGAAGACAGTGATTTTATTGAAAAATGCTCTACTATGGCTGATTTTTATAGTTTTGAACATAAAGAGAAACAGACTTTTTTAATTGCTGCTTCATTACATCATATTGGAAAACTAGCTATTCCAAATGATATTTTATGTAAAGAATCTAAACTTACTGATGATGAATATGAAATAATGAAATCATATCCATACTATACAAAGAAAATATTAAGTAATTTAATGGGATTCAATGATATAACCAACTGGGCTTGTAGGATTCAAGAAACGATTGATGGAACAGGATATCCTTACAAACTTAATGGTAAAGATTTAAGTTTAAAAGATAGGCTTATGTCGGCTTTAAATGTATATCAGTCCTTAACTAATAAAAAACCATACCGTAGTGCTTTTAGTCATGAGAAGAGTATTTCTGTAATGTTTGAACTAGTTAGTAAGGGAAAACTTGATAAAGGGATTGTTGAAGATATAAGTAATCAATTAGTGTAAATATATTTTGCCTTTATTGACAAAATATATTTATTGTTTATTCTGATGTTGTTGTTAAGTTCAACATTTTCCAAGAGTTCATTCCACCTCTATACCAGAATAGTTTATCTTGAGGAAAGCCAATTTTTATTAAATTGTTAATTGCAAATGTTGATTGAGGACACCATGGTCCGTTACAAAATAGTAAAAGTTTTTTAGCTTCAGAAAAATCATATTTCCCTGCACTTAGTTCTTTCACTCCAATCATCTCTAATACATCGTAAAAATCATCAGGATATTTATCTTTATTAAAATATGTAAAAGGAATATTTTCAGCAGTAGGAATTGTCATTTGTAAAAACCAATCAGGAAGTCTTGCATCTATTAGAACCATATCTTCATTTATTTGTGATTCTTCAATAAACTTTATAACTTCTATCTCTCCAACAGTTTTTACTTTATTATTTATATTCATTGGTGTAATTTTACCAACCGTTGTTACAAACTTCTTAACACACTTTGAAGATAACTCTGGATTAGCATAGTTCCCTGACCAAATATTTTTTGGGTCAGCACCATTAATTTTACGGCATTCTTCGTCATGCATTCTTTTTATGACAAATTTTGAATCATCTCTTTCAATTAATACACCTTCTCCTCTTAAATCTAAATCATTTGCAGAGTTTGCAGTAGAAATAACTCCAAGAATTAAAAGAATTTTTAATAACATTATTTTCATACTGTCTCTTATACACATCTCCGAGCCCACGAGACCAGAGAGG
>CAJXPH010000367.1 GCA_913057765.1 uncultured Campylobacteraceae bacterium | reverse complement strand
ATATCTAATCTTTTAATAGGAACAGAAAAATTTTCAAGAAATGAGTTTGATCATAAAATAAAGATTACTTCAAATGATGAAATTGGGCAATTGGAAGATTCATTTAATAATATGGCAAAACATATTAATTCTTTACTTATTGAACAACGTGAATTAAATGAGAATTTAGAAGAAAAAGTTAAAACAGAAGTTGATAAACAAAGAACTCAAGAGAAGATATTAATTCAACAATCAAAACTAGCTTCCATGGGAGAAATGCTTGGTAATATTGCCCATCAATGGAGACAACCTTTAAATGCATTAGGTTTAATAATACAAGATATTGAATTTAAGTTTCATAGTAATACTTTAGATAAAGAAATTTTAGAAGATAGAGTAAATAAAAGTAAAACTTTAACTAAGAGTATGTCTCGAACGATTGATGACTTTAGAAACTTCTATGATCCTAATAAAGAAAAAGAATCCTTTAATTTAAAAGATTCTCTTGAGCAATCTCTTGAATTATTCTATATTAAGTCTCAAGGTTGTGATATCATTATTAATGAGAATGTTTCTCTTTTAAATAATGTATATGGATATAAAAATGAATTAGTTCAAGTTATATTAAATATTCTACTAAATGCTAAAGATAGTTTCTTAGAAAATAAAATTAATAATTCTCAAATTGATATTACTTTAAAAAAAGATGGAAAATTTGGAGTTCTAAAAATAAGAAATAATTCTATTAAGATTCCAGTAGAAATAATAAGTAGAATTTTTGAACCATATTTTACAACTAAATTTAATGGAACAGGAATTGGATTATATATGTCTAAAATTATTATTGAAGAAAATATGCATGGAACTATTAATGCTAAAAATCTTGATTCTGGTGTAGAATTTATTATTAAAATTCCATTATGTCCAAGTGAGTATGTAATTTAAATTAGATTTTCAATTAGAAAGAGGTAAAGTAATTGTAAAAACTGCCCCTTTATAGGTATTGTCTTTATATTCATATTTTGTATTACTAACTTCAATTACTCCATTTATATGTCGAGATATTATCTCTTGAGACATATATAACCCTATCCCTGTACCTTGTGATTTATGTTTTGTAGTAAAGTATGGTTCAAAAATTCTATTTATTATTTCTTCTGGAATTCCTCCCGCATTGTCTTTAATTTTTATGATAATATGGCTATTTTCTTTATATATATCTATAAATATATATCTAGTAATATCTTTTTTATCAATTAATGCATCTTTTGCATTGTTAATTATATTTAATAATACTTGTAATAATTCTCGTTCATAACTATTAATTGTAATATCTTCAATATTTTCAATAACTGTTATTTGATTAAATTTTAATTGTGATGAAAGAAGTTTAATTGTTTTTTCAGTTGCACTTTTAATTTCAAATCTGATTTTCTCTTTATCTGGTTTAAAGAAATCTCTAAAATCTTCAATTGTCTCAGACAAATGATTTGCAGATGAACTAATACTATTAATTGATTCATCTAAAAACTTATCAGAAAGACTTTCCATCTCTTTGTGTAGTTTTATCCCTGAAGATGCAGTTGTAATAACAGATAATGGTTGTCTCCATTGATGGGCAATGTTTTCCATCATTTCTCCCATTGCTGCAAGTTTTGTTTTTTGTGCTAGTAAGTCGTACTGTTTTTCATTTTCTTTTATATGGGATTTAATACTACTTTTATAAGTTTTAAACTTTCTTTCTATGATATTAGATAGATATAATGACAGGATTAATAAAATTAAAGTAATTAGTACGGTAAAAATAATTAGATTTTTTAGATTCTCATTATATTTCCTTGTTAATTCATTCTTTTCCTTATTAATCACTTTTAGCACATCGTCTTTGTAAAAACCGGTACTAATTATCCAGTTCCATTTTGGTACAGTTTTTAGATATATTATTTTTGAAGAAATTTTATTTGACGTTGGTTTGTAGAAATCTAAATATACAAACCCTTTTTTCTCATTAATTACTTTTTCAATTTTTTCTATTGATTTAAAATCATTCATATCTTTTAATTTTTCTAATGCATTTTTACCTATTAGGTTTTTATTTATATGACTTATATAG
>CAJXPH010000366.1 GCA_913057765.1 uncultured Campylobacteraceae bacterium | reverse complement strand
GATCCTCTCTGGTCTCGTGGGCTCGGAGATGTGTATAAGAGACAGGTGCAGATAAGCCAAAAAGACAACCACAATAGTTTTGTCTATAAAGTGAATTTTCTTTTACAACTTGACCTTGTTCTTGAGAACCTTTTCCACTTCTATAGTCTTTAAATATAAATTCACAGTCATATTTATCTGTTAATTCTGCTCCAATTTTCTCTAATTTATCTTGAGATTTTTTTGGAGAAATTAATAAAGTCGATGTAAATTTGTCATGCCCTAGTTCAATAGCTTTTTTTACAGTTGTTTCAAGTCTATCATCAAAACAAACGGTACATCTATCCCCTTTTTCTGGTTCATTTTCTAAACCTTTGACTTTTTTCAGCCACTCTTCTAGGTTATAAGGACCTTCAATAAGTCTTATCCCTAACTTTTTACATGAGTAATTAACATCAAGATATCTTAATCTATACTCGTTGTATGGATGGATATTAGGGTCATAAAAAAATCCAATGATTTCTTCATTTGGATATTCTTCTTGGATTTTTTCTAAAAAATAGTGGGAGTCAACAGCGCAACAGATATGAACTAACAAGAATAGCCTTCGATTTTATAATTTATCAATATTACAGTATTATAGTGAAAATTTTTAAAACAAAGGATAAGAGATTAAAAATATAGTTCTTTTTTTAACATTTCTTTTACTTTTTGTAGGATGTGCACATAAGCTGCCTATTTTGACCCAAACTGCGACGATTTTAATAAAAACACCTAAGTTGAAATTCTATGATAAGGGTTTTATAACAAAGTTTGATAACTATACAAAAGTTGAGATATTGTCTGCTGGAACTTCAGTGTTAAGTTTACAAATATATGAAGATCGAATTTGTCAAGATACTTTTGAATGTCAGAGTTTGGAATCTTTTAATAGAGAATTCTTAGATAAAGATTATGATAAACAATTTTTAAGAGAACTTTTTGAGCAAGAAGATAAAGAGATTATTCATCGAGACAAGAAGAATAAAATTTTAATAAAAATTAAAAAAGATTAATAGTACAATCCCAAAAAAAGTATTAAGGAAAATTAATGAAATACGTTGGAGCACATGTAAGTGCAAGTGGTGGAGTTTTTAATGCACCAATAAATGCAACAGCAATAGGTGCACGTGCCTTTGCTCTATTTACGAAAAATCAAAGACAATGGGCTGCAAAACCTTTAGAAAATGATGTAATAGATAAATGGTTTGAAGAATTAGATAAATGTGGAATTGAAGCTAAACATATCTTACCTCATGATTCTTATCTTATAAATCTTGGACATCCTGAAGAAGAGAAAAGAGAAAAGTCTTTAAATGGTTTTATTCACGAATTAGAAAGATGTGAAATACTAAAACTTGATAGATTAAATTTTCACCCAGGTTCACATCTTCGAAAAATATCAGAAGATGAATGTCTAGATAGAATTGCTCTTACAATGAATCAAGCAATTGATGCAACAAAAGATGTGAAACTTGTAATAGAAAATACAGCAGGTCAGGGTTCAAATTTAGGATATAAATTTGAACATTTAGCACATATTATTGATAAAATAGAAGATAAATCTAGAGTAGGTGTTTGTATAGATACCTGTCATATGTTTACAGCTGGATATGATATTAGAACAAGAGAAGCCTATGATAAAACATGGAAAGAGTTTGATGATATAGTAGGTAGAGAATATCTTATGGGAATGCATTTAAATGACTCAAAACCAGAATTAGGGTCTAGAGTAGATAGACATGATTCTTTAGGTGTTGGAAAAATTGGATGGGATGCATTTAAATTTATCATGAATGATGAAAGAATGGATGATATTCCAATGGTACTTGAAACTATTAACGAAGAGATTTGGGACCAAGAAATTAAAGCTCTTTATGATTTAGTAGAGAAATAATATCTAATAAAATTTTGAAGATTAAGATATATTTATGACTAAAATATCTTAATCTTTTTTCTTTCTTATAACTTTTATCACTAAAAATTAATCCAACCCTTATAAAAAGAGAATAGAATTCCATTCTAATTATACATATGAAGGAATATAACTGTCTCTTATACACATCTGACGCTGCCGACGAAGAGGA
>CAJXPH010000365.1 GCA_913057765.1 uncultured Campylobacteraceae bacterium | reverse complement strand
GATCCTCTCTGGTCTCGTGGGCTCGGAGATGTGTATAAGAGACAGGTATTGGATTTCTGAATATCGCTTTATTTCTAGAACTTGCAATGGAGTCTAATCCTAAATACTTAATATACTTTTGTTTTATATCACTTAAATACAGCTCTGGTGAATTTTTTGGGTTATATCCTTGTTGAATAGTCAGAAAGCCGTTAGTTACGAATCCAAACTGAAAACCTTTTGTTGTTTGACATATATATGTAGGAATAATATTTATCATCTCAATTAACCATTCATAAAATGATGGGATGTCATTAAAGTATTCTAATGCAGTTTTATTCTCATGTATATCTTTATCAAATACAATTATCGTAATTCTTTCTTTTGAATTGAACTCTATAAACTTATAGTTTTTTAAAGCTAAATGAGTTGGAACAGGAGTTTTTGAATAAGCTCCTGTTTTATTATTTGAACAATGAATCTTAGAAGGCAAGTTTTTAAGAAGAAAACAGAATAGATACTCTTCATTTGAATCAATCATAATCTACACCTAATACTTTTCACAATATCTTAATTTCCTACTACCTGGAATAATTTCTAAATAACCTTTTGTTAAAACTTCAATATCTAAAGATTTAATTCTTGTCTTTTGTTGGATATCTCTAATATCAGGCATATACCCTTTCTCATTATGAAACTTTTCAACATGATGTTTGATTTTAGATAATTGTTTACTTTGCAATTCAAGTAGTTCTCCGTCACTTAAGTAATTAATTAGTTTATCAATTTCAAGAAAAACTACTTCCTTGAAAAATGATATGGCTTTACTAGTAATCTCTTTGTCTATCTCTTCAAACCAAATATTTGATTCAAAGCATTTTAAAGTATGAAGTATATTTAGAACTATTTGTAGATTTTGTTCAATACGTGAGTAGAAGCTTCCAAACTCTGTTCCCATTTCATGATACTTTACAATTAACTCTTGTACCTCTTTTTTAAACTCCAGTTGTAAGTCTTCAGATTCTTTTGAATAGTGAAACTTTATAGTACAAGTTTTTGCAAAGTTAAATAGTTTCATTGCTTTTTCGTTACTTGTTTTATAATCTAAAGTATCTTTGAATATTGAAGTTATCTCTTCTGGTTTTTTTATGACATTACAATAAGCTAAAACTTGTCTATTTATGAATCCTCCAAGAAGTTCTTTCATTACTGATTTTGAACCACCAAAGTATGAAAGTGTTGTTGCGCCCATAAATGAAAAAGCAACAGGAACAATATTTTTTGTATTAGGAACTTCTCCTTTAGTAACAGATAATGCAGTTTGATCTACTCCATATAATTTGGTTACTTCATCAATAATATCAGAACCTCTTGACATTAATAATCCTAGTTCATCAATCATTAATAGCTGAGCTCTTTGTGTTTTTATGCATTGATTAAGAGCTGCAGTGGTAATTTTACCTCGATGCATGTTGTGATATCTTTTTAACTCTTCTGTGTCTTCACAAGAGAGTTGAAGCTCTTCTTGTAGCTTTTCTATGCTTTGTAATAAAAGTTTAAACTGTAAAGTCATGTTAAATGTTTTACCAGTGCCACTCGAGCTCAAATCTGTAAAATACATTGCGGTATTTTTTATCCCTGCATGAGCTAATAAAAACCCTATTGTTGTAAGTGATGCAAGCGAGACTTGAGCATAACTAGCATCACAAACTGATTGAATATTTTTGATATGAGAATCTATAAATTCAATACCAAATGTAAAGTTTTTATTTACATCTATTTTTATAATATTAGATGAGTTTTCATACGCACCTAATACAGCTTTTACATTTGATAATTTCATTTCTTCATCCAATCAAATTGGCCTGATATATTTTTCTCAAGTTCATCATAAATTAGGTCTACGTCACTTTGAATTGCATCAAATAGTATAGGTTTAAATTTTTCTAATTCACTTTTACCCATTCCACCTATTTCTTGTATTAAATTAGCTGTTAACGTACTCATTACTCCAAACTTAAATTCATAATCAGTCAAGTCCTCTGACAAAATTAAATACTCTCTTTTATCATTAAGGCAGATATATTCCTGTCTCTTATACACATCTGACGCTGCCGACGAAGAGGATAGTGTAGATC
>CAJXPH010000364.1 GCA_913057765.1 uncultured Campylobacteraceae bacterium | reverse complement strand
ATCTACACTATCCTCTTCGTCGGCAGCGTCAGATGTGTATAAGAGACAGATTATACATTGGGTTCTTAGATATTGATGACTTTCATAATATTGTTCCTTCTTATAATGATGTGATTGTAAATATCTATGTAACGATTGAAAAAATCAATAGTAAAGATTTTGATATTGTATATTATGTTAAAAATAAAAATGGAAAATTGAAACGAATTAGAATTCATAATAAAGAAACTTCAATAAAAGAAAAAGAACCTGATGGTTTTACAAATGCTGAAGTTAGATTTATGAAATATATTGTAGAGGAAAAATATTTTTTTACAAATAAAGAAGTTGATGATATAAAAAAGAAGCTAAAAAACTTCTCTTTTAATTAAAAACTATAGAGCCTTTTTATATAGAAGGTTCCCTTGTATCTTATCGTATTTATAAACATCATCTCTAAATTGCACTTTTCCATTTTCATCAATCCATGATGTTAAATATACAATGTGAACTGGAATTTGTTTAGTTAAATCTAAATCAGTTTTTTCTATATCTTTTAAAATCTCTTGAGCTTTTGTATAATCAACTCTTTTATCTTCTTGAGCAATTGTTTTTAAAAGATCATGTGGTCTTGATAATCTTATGCATCCGTGTGAGTAGGCTCTTTTATTGTTTTTAAATAGTCTTTTAAATGGTGTATCATGTAAATATACAGAGTATCTATTTGGGAACATGAATTTCATTCTTCCTAAAGGATTTTGGTTACTTGGAATTTGAATAAATCTCATAGGTGCTTCTTGTGAATTACCTATTAAGTCATTATCTAAATACATACTCCAATCAACACTAGACATGTCAAACTCCATTGATTTATGACTCCAGTTTTCAAATACTTTAATATCTCTATCTATTAAATAGTTTGGGTCTTCTGTTAGTTTTGGGATTATTTCTCTTTTTACAATTCTTTGAGGTATTCTCCAATATGGATTTAATACAATTGATGACATTTTATGACTAAAAATAGGAGTAGGGTTTTTATATTCTCCTACAACTACAGCCATATCAAGTTTTTTTTCTCCGTTATTGTACATTTTTAGTTTGTAATCTGGAATATTAACAATTAAATATTTTTCCCCTAGAGTTCTTGGCATCCATCTCATTCTCTCAAGATTAATTCTTATTTTTTTAATCTTTTTTTCAATAGGGATATTTAATCTAGATATTGTATTTCTTCCAATAATTCCATCTTCTACAAGACCATGATTTTTTTGAAAAGATTTCACAGCTTGAAAAATATTATCATCGTACAATTCAAGACAGTCTTTTAATGGTTCTTTAGATTCTTTTTTAATATCTATATTTGCAGTTTTTTCATCAAGTTTTGTAATTATAACTTTAGGTTCTTTTTTAAATAGATTTTCTTTTTCTGGATTTAATTCATCATTTTCTATTTCTAAACAACTCATATCTTTTAAATCGTTACTTTGAAATAGTCTTTGTCTTAAAATTTTTATTTCAGGATAGTAATTTTCTTTTTTTAGTGATTTTTTTATTGTAGGTAATTTTATATATCCACCATCTTGTGAAATTTTCTCATACTCTTTTATTAAATTAGACAATTCTTTTGCTTTAGGAAAAGTATAATTTACTTGATCTATTGCACTAAAAATATTATCATTTTTTACTGCTTCATATAAAAGTTTTCTTATATTCTTATTTACACTATATTTTTTCCAATTTGCAATTATTTCTTTTTTTTCATTTAAATCTTTTAATTTTGTTTGAAACTCTTTCCAATTTATAAAGCCACGAGATACGTATCTCATATATTCGTGATATGTACTAGTTAACATAATATCTAATGTTAATAGTTGTTCTAAATCTATATTATCAGTTGTTTGTATTAATTCAATTGTTTCATCAATTTCTTCTAGTTTAAAAAGTTTTTGATTATATGGTTTTAGGATTTCATCTTCTTTTATTGTTTGAATCAAAGAAAAAGCCATTGGTTTAAGACCTTCTTTATTAACCCAAAAAGGAGAATATTTGAAGTTTCTATAATATTTATTAGTAAGTCTTCTACTTAAAGTTGATGGTGTTTTTCTTGCTTTTAATAACTTCTTTAACTGTCTCTTATACACATCTGACGCTGCCGACGAAGAGGATA
>CAJXPH010000363.1 GCA_913057765.1 uncultured Campylobacteraceae bacterium | reverse complement strand
TACGAGATCCTCTCTGGTCTCGTGGGCTCGGAGATGTGTATAAGAGACAGATATGATAAGTATGAAGATGAGGATAATGATTATTCTTTTTTATATAATGATTATAATTTAAAATATCAAGAGTTAAAATATAAATATGATGATTTAAAAGATAGAGATAATAGTTTAATAAGTCAGTTTAGATAAAAAAGGCAAAAGCCTTTTTTATTTTAAAATTTTGCGTTTGGAATAGGGTAGTTGTCAACTACAAAGTCTATATCTTTATCCCCTCGACCACTTAAATTTACTAGAATTGTTTTATCTTTTGGCAAAGTTTTTGCTAGTTTCATTGCATATCCTATTGCGTGAGCAGATTCAAGAGCTGGAATAATTCCTTCTAGTTGAGATAGTTTATAAAATGCATCAACTGCTTCTTCATCATTACAAAGTCCAACTTGTGTTCTACCTATCTCTTTTAAATGTGCTTGTTCTGGGCCAACAGAGGGATAATCAATTCCTGAACCTATAGAATAAACTGGTGCAGGTTCCCCTTTTTCATCTTTTAACATAATTGAATTAAATCCGTGCATTACACCTTCTTCTCCATATGTTAATGTTGCAGAATGTTCACCAATGTTTTCACCTCTACCCATTGGCTCTACTCCATAAAGATTCACTTCTTTGTCATCAATAAAACCAGCAAAAATACCCATTGCATTTGAACCACCGCCAATACATGCAACAACATTGTCTGGTAATTTATCTTCATGTTCAAAAAATTGTTCTTTAGATTCAAATCCAATTACACTCTGAAAATCTCTTACCATCATAGGAAAAGGGTGAGGACCTACAACTGAACCAATGCAGTAAATTGCAGTATCAGCTTGTGGTATGTAAGATTCAAAAGCAGAATCAACTGCTTCTTTTAAAGTTTTTAACCCATGGGTTGCTGGAATAATTTTAGCACCTAAAATTTTCATTCTTACAACATTTGGATGCTCTTTTTCAATATCAACTTCACCCATGTGAATTTCACATTCTAAACCAAAATATGCAGCAGCAGTAGCTAAAGCAACACCATGTTGTCCTGCACCAGTTTCTGCAATGACTTTTGTTTTACCTAAGTACTTAGCTAAAATAACTTCTGCCATACAATGATTTAATTTATGTGCTCCTGTATGGTTTAAGTCTTCTCTTTTTAAATATATTTTAGCGCCACCACAATGATCTGTTAAGTTTTTTGCAAATGAAATTGGAGTTGGTCTACCTTGATAATATTTTCTTACATATTTAAGTTCTTCAATAAATTTTGGATCATTTTTAAGTTCTTCATATGCTGTTCTTATATCTTTAAAAGGTTCTTCAAGCATTGGTGGTATAAAAGAACCTCCAAATTTGCCAAAATATCCTTCCTCATTTGGTGTTGTTTCTAAATAGTTAGACATTATTTATTCCCTTCTTGTAAAAATTCTTTGAAAAAAGTTGCTCTATCTTTATCTCCTACTTGTCTTACTTTATAAATTTTTTTATAAAGTAAGTATTTTTCAACAATGTTAAGTTCTTTTATCTTGTCGTATATGCTCAGTACAAGTTTATGGTCTAATGTTAATAGTTTATAATTAGCTTTTATAAAATGTTCTTGAAATTCATTTACTTCATCAATTGTAATTAATTCATAATCACTAGTAATTAAGAAATCAATTTCATTTAAATTAAAGTTTCTATTTATTGTTTTTGAAAAGTACTCTAATAAAACACTTATTTCATTATTAATTTTAGAATTATAATCTGCATTCTGCAAATAACTATAAAGTTTTGGTTTAGTCTTTCTCCAGTTATATAAAGTATTAACTTGAACTTCAAACAATGAACTTATTTCTTTTGGTGTTAACATCTATTTTTTTCCTAATTATTCTAATTGAAGAATAATTATAATTGAATTATTTTTAAAAAACCTTTACAAATGTTACTTTTCCCCTAATATTTAATAATTAATTTATAGTTTTACTTATATGTTAATTTTTATTTCAATATTTAGAATTGAAGATAAAAGAAAAGTAAAATTTATTTTTATATCTTTTCTAATAGTTTAACTTTTGATTTTCCTAAAATTCTCGTAGCTTCTTGAAAATCATTTTGGTTAACTTTAAAAATAAATGCACCATTATTTGCATTATTAATTGCTGTCTCTTATACACATCTCCGAGCC
>CAJXPH010000362.1 GCA_913057765.1 uncultured Campylobacteraceae bacterium | reverse complement strand
CGAGATCCTCTCTGGTCTCGTGGGCTCGGAGATGTGTATAAGAGACAGATCTTATTCATTATAAGTTTTTTAAATAATCTTATTAAGGAAGTATACTATTGATAGATAAAAAAAGCAAGTTTAGAGTCTTAATTACGGAACAAAAAAGTGCTAAAGAAAATATGGCAACTGATGATGCTTTATTATCTTCATATAAAGATGGAGATTTAGCAATTTTAAGATTGTATACATGGAATAAAAATTCCCTTACAATTGGTGTTTCACAAGATTTTTCTAACTATACTTTTATACAAAGGCCAAACGAAATTGGCGCAAAAAGAATTACCGGTGGAGGTATTCTTTTTCATGGTCATGATTTATCATATTCATTAGTTATTCCAAGTGTGATTTTAAAGAATTATAATATAAAAGAATCTTATGAAAAGATATGTTCATTTATACTTAATTTTTATAAAAAATTAGGTCTAAATGTTTGTTATGCAAAAGATGATCAAAATATCAAATTGTCAAAAAGTGAGTACTGTCAAGTAGGTTTTGAAGCTTATGACATCTTGGTTAATGGTAAAAAGATTGGTGGAAATGCTCAAAGAAGAACAAAAAAAGCAATTTTTCAACACGGTTCAATACCAATTTTTAAAACAAAAGTTGATGAAAAATTTGGAAACTCATTAGAAGATGTAAATATAAACACAACTTTTGAAGAGGCAAAAAAATTATTAATTGCCTCATTTGAAGATTCATTTAATATTGAAATTGAGTATTCAAAACTTACAAAAGATGAAGAAGAAAAGAAAGCGTTATTATTAAAGGATAAATATGACTATGCCAGCAAGTAAAAAAATTAATTTTAAAAAACCTGAATGGTTACGAAAAAAACTTACTCCAAATGCACAAAGAGAAATGGAAAGTTTATTAAAAGACGTAGGTGGACTACATACAATTTGCCAAGAAGCAAAATGTCCTAATATTTCAGAATGTTTTGCAAATAAAAATGCAACTTTTTTAATTTTAGGAAATATATGTACAAGAAGATGCAGCTACTGTAATGTCCTTACAGGTAAACCTACAGAAGTTGATTTAGATGAAATTCAAAAAGTTACTACATCAGTATTAAGTCTTGGACTTAAATTTGTTGTAATTACAAGTCCTGCAAGAGACGATTTATCAGATGGTGGAGCAAGTCAATTTTATAGAGTGACAAAAGATATACTAGAAAAATCACCAGGAACGCAAGTTGAAATACTTATTCCAGATTTTAAAGCTAAAGAAGAATCTTTACAAACTGTAGTTGATTCTGGTGCTGTTATTATTGGACACAATGTAGAAACTGTTCCAAGATTTTATAATATTAGAAAAAATGCATCATATGAACGTTCTATTGAAGTATTAAAAAGATTAAAAGAACTTGGTGGAGATAAAATAAAAACAAAATCAGCGCTAATGGTTGGGCTTGGTGAAACTGAAGAAGAAATGGTACAAGTATTTAAAGATTTAATTGCCGTTGGATGTAAATTTTTAAGTATTGGTCAATATCTAGCACCTTCGGGTGATTATGAAAAAGTAGTAGAATTTGTTCATCCCGATCAATTTGCTAGATATAAGCAAATAGCTCTTGATTTAGGTTTTGAATTTGTACACAGTACACCATATGCAAGAAGTTCATATATGGCACACGAATATTTAGCTAATGGAGAAGGAAGTCTTTAAGACTTCTTCCCTACTAACTGTGACCATTAACTAATTTAAAAATTTCCTGACCATATTTATGTAAAACTTCATCTTCTAATCTTACTGATAATCCTGATATTCCAACCGTACCAACAAATTGATTTTTCTTATTAAAATATGGAACTGCAACAGACTTTAACCCAAACTCATGTTCTTCACTTCCTATTGCATAACCTCGTTCTTTTATTAAATCAATTTCTTTTTGAAATTTTGTAATGCTTGTAATCGTATTAGATGTATATTTAGTTAGCACAAGCTTTTCAATATCTAATTCACCACTAAAAGCAATTAATACTTTTCCAAAAGCACTTGAATGAAGGGGTGAATGTAATCCAATAGAATCTCTAGTTTTTAGAACCCTATTGGATTTGTCAACTTGATTTAAATATAAAGTTGAATTGTTATCTAAAATTCCAATATAAGAACTTTCATTTGTAAGATAAAATATTTCATCAAGTAAAGCTCTTGTTT
>CAJXPH010000361.1 GCA_913057765.1 uncultured Campylobacteraceae bacterium | reverse complement strand
GATGTGTATAAGAGACAGAGTTTAAATATTAATACAAATGATAAATTTATAGCAATTGATGCAATTTTTGAAGAAGAGAAATTAAAAACAGATATTACACTTTTTAGTAAAACTAAAAATAATCTATATGAAAAAGAAGAAGATAGTATTACTCAATATTATCATGATCTAAAGTTTATAAAAACTAATATTTTAAATGCTGGATTTGAGATTGAAGATATTATAAATTTCAACTTCTATACAGATGATGAACCTGACAAACTAATATTTATTTGTAAAAAATAACAGTATATAATTATACTGTTAACCCTCTATTTAATTTTCAGTAACCAAATTCACACTTTTTTTATGTATTCTTTCATTCTAATGAAAGGTAAAATATGAAAATTAGAAAAACAATATTAATCATGCTAGGATTTTATATATTTTTAGCAGTAACGGATTTGAATGATATTCTTTACGCGAAAGTAAATAGTGTTAAAAATGATTTTAAAGGTATTGAAAATAGATTAAATTTAGATCAATATACAGTCAATATTGAAGCAAAAAAAGTTCAAAGTATAGAAGATAATCTTTCTGGTATTACATATAACAAAAATACAAAAACACTTTTTGCTATTACAAATAATCCAAGAAAGATTTTTGAACTTACAAAAGAGGGTGAACTTTTAAGAACAATCAGTTTAAGTGGTTTCCATGATACAGAGGGTATAACTTATTTATATAAAGATACTTATGCAATTGTTGATGAAAGAAAAGGACAAGTCTACCTTCTAAAAATTAATGAGAAGACAAAAGAAATAGATAAGAATGATGCACAAAATATTTTTTCTTTTAGGATGAATTCATATAAAAATTTTGGTTATGAAGGGATTGCTTTTGATGATAAAAAAAATACATTTTTTATTGTAAATGAAAAGTTTCCAATTGAACTTATAAAAGTTTCTAACCTATTAGAGAAAGAAGAGCTAACGATATCTTTAGATAATGGACTTACCACTTTAAATCATTTTATGAGTGATTTCTCTGGATTACATTTTGATAAAAGTTCGAGACATTTATTATTTTTAAGTGACCAATCAAAGACTATTGCCGAAGTTTCTTTAGATGGAGTTCAAGTTAGTTTTGCAGATTTAGAATCAGGCTTTTTAGGTTTAGAAAATGATATCCCTCAAGCAGAAGGAATTACTATGGATGATCAAGGGAATTTATTCATTGTAAGTGAACCAAATTTATTTTATAGGTTTAATAAAACACTATAGAAAAGCAACTTATTTCTTGTTTTGTATCAATGCAGATAAATCAATTTTTGTGTATTATCTAGTAAAAAAGAGATAATTATGACTTACCCAGAATTTTTTAATACAATCGAGAAAATAAAATTAAAAGATGATTTATCTAATTTCCTTGGGGCTACAGAAGATGGCCTAATAGAGTTTTCATATATTGATGTAGTGAAAACTGCAGGTCATTCATGTCCAACAGTTCTAGGCGCTTATTTAATGACATGTGAGGGATTAAAAGCTTTATATAAAGATGAACTTCCAAAACGTGGTGAAATCAAAATAGAATTCTCAGAAAAAATTGAAGATGGTGTTGCTGGTGTAATTGCAAATGTTATGACAAATATAACTGGAGCGACAGTAAATACAGGATTCAAAGGAATTATGGGACTATTTTCAAGAAATAGTCTAATGGCTTTTGAAAGTGATATTAATTCAAGTGTTAGATTTACAAGAAGAGATACAAATGAAAGTGTTGATGTAATTTATGACCCAAGTTCAATTGGTGCGGATTCTATGATGAGAGAATTAATGCAAAAATCAATTTCTAGAACTGCAACGGCAGAGGAAGAAAAAGAATTTGGAAGATTATGGCAACAAAGAGTTGAAGCTATTTCTAAAAATGTAGAAAAGGTTATAAAAATAGCTTAACACAAAGTAGGATTATAATCCTACTGCGTTTCTAATAACTTCCATTTTAGCAGATGCTATTTTTCTAGCTTTATTTGCTCCAAAATCTAAAATCTCTTTTACTTCTTTTGGATTATCAAGTAAGTGTTGTCTTCTTTGCGCATAAGGTTCAAAGTGTTCATTTATTTTATCTAATAATGTTAGTTTAAAATGACCATAACCTTCACCTGGTGTTGCATATCTTTGCTGTAACTCTTTTAGTTCATTATCATTCATGAATAGTTCACAAAGTGTATATATCTGTCTCTTATACACATCTGACGCTGCCGACGAAGAGGATAGTGTAG
>CAJXPH010000360.1 GCA_913057765.1 uncultured Campylobacteraceae bacterium | reverse complement strand
CGTCGGCAGCGTCAGATGTGTATAAGAGACAGATACATAATAGTAAATTTTTCATAGAAATCCTTTTAATCCACGCTTATAGAAAAATGCGTCCCTCTAATGCCCATTGATGCAGTTTTTGCTTTTATTTTCATAGCATCGGGATTGAGTTTAGACATTAACCCTGTAAGACCAGTCATAGTACCTTTTCTAATTTGTGAGATAAAAGACTGTTTGTTTTCTGCAGGATTAAAAATATATTCTTCTATTTCAAATTCAGTATTTGAACCTAGTGAAATTAGAGTATTATCTTTAAAAATAATACCTACAGAACTTTTACTTTTTGTTGTGATAGTATCTTTTTCAAAAATCTTATCACCAATTTTGGCTTCAATGACTTTGTCATTTCTTTGAATATTTACTTCACCATTAAGTTTTTTAATAAAACCAGAGCTTTCCGCTGCTAAAATAAGAGATACTAAACCTATAATTAAATTTAAAAATATGATTTTCATAATGAACTCCCTTTTTTATATTTATATTGTCGTTCCGTCTTCTAGTATAATTTTGTTTCTTCCGCCTTCTTTTGCTTCATATAAAAGTACATCTGCTTTTTGAATTGTACTATCGTAACTGTTATGGTCATTTCTTACTGCAACACCTGCAGAAAAAGTTATACGAATTTTTTGGTTTTTATATAAAAATTCATTTTCACTTATAATTGATTTAATTCTTTTTAAATATTTTAGAAGTTCTCTTTTTAAATTAAAGTGTATGATGGCAACAAACTCTTCTCCCCCATATCTTCCTACAATATCTAAATCTCTTGTATTTTTATCAAGAACTTTTGCAAAGGTTGACAAGATTATATCTCCTGCATGATGACCATAATCATCATTTACCTTTTTGAAGTGGTCTAAATCAAAGAAAACTACAGCATATTGAGTATTATTTCTTATAAATTGATTTTCGATTGATTTAACTGCTTCTTCATAAGCTCTTCTTGTAAGAAGTCCAGTTAAATGATCTTTTAAACTTTCTTCTTTTGTTTTATCAAGTTCTTTTTCAAGCTTTTTTACTTTTTCTTCTAAAGATTCTACTTCTGACCTTCCACTATTTAATTTTTCTCCAACAGTTGACATTTCATTTTCGATTGACAACGCAGCATCGATTAATTGACTTTGAAGTTCTGATAAATCTTTCAATCCCGTATCATCCATATTAATTGACTGTATCTGAGATTTTATATTAGAAACTTCTTGTGAACCCATTCCACTACTATGAATAGCATCATTGAAATATTGTCCCATAAGTGTTAATAGTTTTGCAATATCAGAAGTTTTTTGTCTGACTACACTTTTATCAGCCTCAAATCTTTTCGTAATAAAGTTTTGCATTTCTTTTTGAATATCTTCTTCAAATAACAGTGCAGGTGAGTTTCCTATTTTTACTGAAAACTTTTGTAGGTCTTGATCTATTTCTATGCTAATTGAAGGTGTAATTGATTTTTTAAATAGTTGTGCTAAAGTATTTACATTATCTTTTGAAACTCTGTTTAATAAAATTGGTATCATCTCTTCAATAGTAGAGATGTTTTTTTCTTCTATTTCTAATTGCTCATTCTTACTTAATTTACCAACTAATTCTTTAAATTGATTACACTCTTTTACATTTAAACTATAAGTTTTTGAAACACTACAAAACTCTTTATGGTATTCATTTGGAGTTGCAGGCAAACCTTTTTCTTTTAAATTTATAAGTGTATTTTTTACGACATCATGTAGTTTTGATTCCATAATTAATCCTGTTTAATATTTTATCCTAAAAGTTTTTTTGTCATTTCATTGATTCTTTTTCCGTCAGCAATACCCGCAAATTTTTTACTTGCTTGTCCCATTACTTTTCCTATGTCTTTCATTGAAGTTGCACCAACTTCAGATATAAGTTCTTTCATTCCTGATTCTAAATCTTCATCACTCATTTGTTGTGGTAAATATTCTTTAAATACATCAATTTGTTCTTGTTCTTTTTGTACTAAGTCATCTCTTGAAGCATCTTTATATTGTGAAACTGCTTCTTCTCTTTGTTTAATACCTTTTTGAATAAGTTTTAAAATATCGTTATCTGTTAATTCTTTTCTTTCGTCAACTTCTATTTGTTTTATCATAGTATTAATAGCTCTGATACAGTCTCTTTTTACAATCGCTTTTGCTCTCATAGCCGTTTTTAAATCATCTTTTAATTGTTCTTTTAAACCTGTCTCTTATACACATCTGACGCTGCCGACGAAGAGGATAGTGTAG
>CAJXPH010000359.1 GCA_913057765.1 uncultured Campylobacteraceae bacterium | reverse complement strand
GAGATCCTCTCTGGTCTCGTGGGCTCGGAGATGTGTATAAGAGACAGATCAATATGGATATGATAGAACAAAAATGCTTGAATTAAATGGAGATTGCTATAAAAAAATAAAAAAGGACACTCTATCAATTGCACATAAAGATGGAGTTAAGATTTATAAAATAGCAAGAAAAAAAGGAATATTAACACCTCTGTATGAATAGTTACAGAAACCTTGTATGCTAAAAGAGGGTTAAATAAACAATGGAAAAGAAAGTAGTCTTGTATACAATACTTTTAGTCTAAATTTTCAGGTTTCCCAAAATAATAACCTTGTGAATAATCAACACCTATAGCATTTAATACATCAAAGATCTCTTTACTTTCTACATATTCAGCTATTGTTTCAATCTTTTGTTTTTTTGCAAAAGCAACTATTGTTTCAACTATATTTCGGCTATATGCATTGGTTACAATATTCCGAATAAGACTTCCATCTATTTTTAATATATCTGGTTCAAAATCAAATAGTCTTTCAAAATTAGAGTATCCAGCACCGAAATCATCTATTGCTATTTGGACTCCTTGTTTTTTTACTTTTCTGATAAAGTCTTTTATAACTTGAAAATCTTTTACATTTTCATCTTCTAGTAATTCAAAAATAATACGATTACTATCTTTTGAGTAAGTAGAGATAAGTTCAAAAATTTTATTTCTTGTTTCTTCTTTTTCTATATCAGCAGAAGATATATTTATAGATAATTTAGTATTTATTCTATTTAGAATTTTAAAAGAATTTTCAAGAACTCTCATTGTGATTTTATTATAATAATTACCTTTTTTTGAAATATCAAGGAAATGTTTCGGGGCCAATACTTTTCCATCTTCATCTATTAATCTCACTAAAGATTCATATTTTTCTATTTCTTGAGTTTTATTATTTATAATAGGCTGGAAATATGAGACTATATTATAGTTTTCCAATGCAATTTTAACTATTTTCATAACTTCTAAATTGTTCTTAGCCACTTTATGCACTTTAATTGAAGAATCATTTGCATATTTGATCAAGTCTTTTTTAGCTATTACTTCATCTAGTCCACATTTTGCATCTTCATATAAACTCTCTTTTCCAAAAGAATAGCTAACAATTACATTTAGATCATATTCTATTTCACCAATTGTTACAATAGATTTTTTGACAGTTTGTACAAACTCATTTAAATAATCAATTATATTTTGTTCAGCATTTAGGTAATTAAAAAAGTCTGTTAAAAGAGCAAACTTACCATTTCCAATATTAAAAATATTTTCGAAGATATATCCATTTGGAAGATAGTTTAAAAGCTCAAGTCCAAATACATTTTCAATTTCATTTATTGTTTTAGTATTATAAAACTTATCTAATATTTCAAATTCTTCTATTTGAATTAAGATTAATAAAGATAAATCACTAGAAGAAATTTTATCAATAAGATGCCTTTTATCACTCATTATCGAATTAATGGCATTTCTAACTCCTATATACTCAATAATATCTCCATTTTCATCAAATACAGGATTTATAGTCGATTTAACATAATAAGAATTACCAGATTTAGAACGATTTTTAATTATTCCAGACCACTCTTCTTTTCTATCTTTAATTGTTTCCCACATATCTATATATATTTCTTTGGGATTATCTGGGTGCCTTACAATATTATGACTTTTCCCAATAAGTTCATCTTCAGTATATTCAGAGACCTTACAAAAGTTATCGTTTGCATATGTAATAATACCATTGGGGTCAGTCTTTGAAACAATCGTACTTTTATCTACTATTTTTTGATATTGTTCTAAAAGTTTTATATTAGATTTGTCTTTTTTATGTACTATATATTCACTAATAAATTTATCTAGTATTTTTTCAAATTGCTTTTCAGTAAAAGGTTTTACCATATAACCATCTATACCTAAATTAATTGTTTGTATAAATATATCACTATTCTTCTCTTTTGAAAGTATAATTTTAATTATGTTTTTATGCAAACTTTTTATCTTTTTAAGAAGTTCAATTCCACTAAAGTTTGTAAAACTTATCTCAGAAATCAATACATCTATGGTATTACTATTTACTTTTTCAAGAGCTTCTTCTGGATTTTTGACAGTAATGATTTCATTAAAATATTTTTGAAAAACTATTAAGTTTGATTTTATAGTGGTGAAGTCTTCTTCAATATAAAGAAGTGTTAATTTTTTTGTAAATTCATGTAAATTGTTAAATTCAGTAGTTTCCATAATATTACCACTGTCTCTTATACACATCTCCGAGCCCACGAGACCAGA
>CAJXPH010000358.1 GCA_913057765.1 uncultured Campylobacteraceae bacterium | reverse complement strand
AAGTTTATCTTTTTTTGTTTCTAATCCGATTTCTTCTAAACAATTTAAAATATCACTAGCTTTTTTATATTCTTTTAGTTTTTCATTAATAATAAGTAAGTGTCTCAATGCTTTCGTATTTCTTGGTGAAAATTTTAAAATTCTTAAAAATATTTCACGAGATCTTTGCATAAAACCACCTTTAAAATAAGTAGTTCCTAAAAGCTCTAAAAGTTCTTCTTTTTTTACTCTATCTGTTACATGCTCAAGTAAAGTTATATAAACAGAAATTGCTTTATTGTAATCTCCTTTATGTACAAAAGTAGATGCTAAAAGTATTATAGAATCAAATGGAAGATTGTATGTTTTATATAAATGAACGTAGTCTTCTTCTTTTAGTTTTCCAATTTCAAATCTTCTTAATAATTTTCTATAATCTCTTCTTGCTCGTCTTTCTTTATAAATACTAAAAGAGTATGTAATGAATGAAATAAAAAAAATAAGAGTAAAAAATACAATAATACCAAACAATGGATCCCTGTATTCTAAGACTAAACTATCCAAAAATAACCTTCACTTGTAATTTAAAAAATAATATAACATAAAAGGACATACAAAATAATAAATTTTTTGATATAATCCCAAAATGATTACAAAAGACTCAATAGAAAATCTTAAAAACCATCTAGATGTAGTAGATGTTGTTTCTCAATTCATTGAATTAAAAAAATCAGGTGCAAACTTTAAAGCCTGTTGCCCTTTTCATGGAGAAGAAACACCTTCCTTTGTAGTAAGCCCTGCAAAGCAGATTTATCATTGTTTTGGATGTGGAGTTGGTGGAGATTCTATTAAATTTGTTATGGAATATGAAAAACTCTCCTATCCTGAAACTTTAGAAAAACTTGCAGCAATGCACAATGTTAATTTAGAATATGACAATAATAATGATCAAAAAAAACAAGATATAAAAGTATTAGAAGAAGTAAATAAATACTATCAAAAACTTTTTGTAAATAATAATACTGCAAAAGAGTATATAAAGAGCCGTGGGATTTCTGAGTTTTCAATTGAGAAATTTGAAATAGGTTATGCTCCTGTGTCTGGTGATACAATTAATTTCTTAAAAAACAACTATTATAATTTAGCAGATGCAAAAGAACTAGGGATTATTGATACTGGTACAAATGGTTTATACTCAAGATTTATAGAAAGAATTACTTTTCCTATTTATTCTTTAAGTGGAAAGATTGTTGGATTTGGTGGAAGAACTATTACTGGGCATAATGCAAAATATGTAAATTCTCCTCAAACAAAAATATTTAATAAATCAAAACTTCTTTATGGTTACAATTTAGCAAAAGAGAATATATATAAAAAAAATAGAATTATAGTAACAGAAGGTTATTTAGATGTAATAATGCTTCACCAAGCAGGTTTTAATACAGCCGTAGCAACACTAGGAACTGCACTTACAAAAGAACATTTACCTTTACTTAGACGAGGTGAGCCAAAAGTAATAGTAGCTTATGATGGAGATAAAGCAGGTTTAAATGCAGCTTTTAAAGCTTCTGTTATGTTATCTCAGGGTGAATTTGAAGGTGGAGTTATAATATTTGGTGAGGGTAAAGATCCTGCTGATATGGTAAATGATGGTAAAATTGAAGAACTTAATAATACTTTTACAAACCCTACTGCCTTTATCTCTTATGCAATAGATTATATAATTGAAAAGTATGATATAAATAATCCTTCGCAAAAACAAAAAGCACTTATTGAAGCAAATGATTATCTAAAATCTTTAGGAATGATTTACCAAGATGAATACAAGAGATATTTGGCACAAAGATTAAATATTAGAGAAAATCTTGTGAAAGTAAGTACTGATGTTGTTCGACCAACTCAAGTAAATCTTACTAAAATTGATATTGCAGAGCTTTGTATTATAAAAGGAATTTTAGAAAAACCGCAAAGGTTAGATTCTGTTCTTGATATTATTGATGCCTCAATGTTTGAACATCATAGAAATGAATTTGAACTTTTAATTACAGATATCCAGCATCAGAGTTTTAATGGAATATTAGTAAATGAGAAATTAGAAGTTTATGATGATGAAAGATTAAACAAGGAATTGATTTTGTTATTACATAAGTTTTATAGTAAAAAACTAATGAGTATCAAATATAATAATAACTTAAATTTAAAAGAAAAGGGAATTCTTTTAAGAAAAGTTCAAGATAATCTTCGTCAATTAAAATTAGGTAAATTAGTGAGTTATAATCTATAATTTCTGTCTCTTATACACATCTGACGCTGCCGACGAAGAGGATAGT
>CAJXPH010000357.1 GCA_913057765.1 uncultured Campylobacteraceae bacterium | reverse complement strand
AGATCCTCTCTGGTCTCGTGGGCTCGGAGATGTGTATAAGAGACAGTCAATATACTCATCTTTAATCCATGAATCATTATGGTAGTTTTTTATCTTCTCTAATACTTCATCAAATTTTTTGTTAATTGTAAACAAATAATTATCTTCTTTTAACAGTTTTGATACTTTTTTAGATATTTTGATATTTTCAAAATCCATTACCGCATAATCAAATTGTATTTCTGGTAAAAGAAAGAATTCATTATTCTTATACATAGAGGTAGTAATAAAACCACATTGTGCAGCTTTTATATAAAATTCACTTGATAAGTCGTCACTCCAATAATAGTTCTCTTCCATATTTGGATAAATATATTCATTTAATACTGTCTCATTATTCAAATCATTTAATGTAATATAATAAATAATCTCAAATCCTTTTATATAAGCTGTGGTTTAATAAATTCTAAATAGTGACCTTCTTCAGCTTCTAAACTAGTATGAGTTCCACTTTGTACTATCTTCCCTTCATTTAAAACATATATTTTATTGGCATTTTTTACTGTACTTAATCTATGTGCAATAGTTATTATTGTTTTATCTTTTAAAATAGGGATAAGGGCATTAAAAAGGTTTGCTTCTGTATGTACATCAAGTGCAGAGGTTGATTCATCAAATATTACAACTGTTGGATTTGCAATTATCATTCGTGCTATTGATAATCTTTGTCTTTGTCCTCCACTTAATCTAATACCATGTTTCCCTACAATTGTTTCTAACCCTTCGGACATATTTAATATGGTCTCTTTTAATTGCGCTATTTCTAATGCTTTAGAAATTTCTTCATCGCTAATATTTTCATTTCCCATTGTAATATTAAATCTAAGAGTGTTGTTAAATAAAATTGGCATTTGTAGTACTAGAAATAGGTTTTCTCTTAAACTTTTTCTATTTATATTATCAATACTTATTTTGTTATATCTTATATCGCCAGAGTCTTTTGTATAGAACCCTGCAATTATTTGTGCCAGAGTTGTTTTTCCACTTCCACTTGCTCCAATAAAAGCAACTTTTTCAGTTGGCTTTATTTCTAAAGAGATGTTTTTTAATATTGGTTTGTCTTTTTTATATGAGAAATTCATATTTTCTAGTTCTATATTTATTCCATCTTTAGCATTTTTAATTTCTTCCTGACCTGTTTCTTCTGTATTTAATTCTAGTATTTTATTAATTCTTTTTATTGCAGCAGTTGCAGTTGTATATGAATATTGCATTGATAATATATCTTGTACAGGGGTCATTATAAACCAAATGTATCCAAACATTGCAAACATCATACCAATACTTAAATCACTATATGCCACCATAATTAAACCACTTGCTCTTAATACTTCAAAAGCAATTAAAAATATAGTAAAAGAGAATCTTTCATATGCAACACTCTTGTAAGTATAGTTATTTGAAGTCTCTTGTATGTTTTTAGCTTTTTCAATTGAGTTATTAAAAAAGAAGTTTTCTTTATTACTTGCTTTTATTTGTCCAAATAAATCTAAAGATTCTCCTATATTATCTTGAAATTCTTCTATTGATTGATTCTCTTCTTTTTTTAAAGTACCAACTTGTTTTGATATCTTTTTTGATAAAAGCATTATTATAGGTTGAATTAAAAGAATCATTAATCCCAGAATTGGGTGAATCCATATCATTACTATAGAAACTGCAAGTAGTGTTAATATTGAAGCTACGAATTTACTAGCTCCTGTAATAATAAAATTATCAAGTGTATTTACATCTGTAATTAAATTTGCAGCAATTGCTCCACTACCTAAACTCTCATATTCATTCATACATACAATTTTTAAATGGTTTATTAATTTTTCTCTTATTTTAAATGTAACGTATTTTGAAATGCTAGTAAATATCTTTGTAATAGCAACTGTAAATACGAAATAAATCATTCGTAGAAAGATCACCGCAATTGTTACAACAGTAATATAATAGAAAGCATTCCCTAAACCAATAAAATCATTTATTGTATTTATAAAGAAATTTGGTTTGTTTAATAGAACTTCATCTACAAGAGCTGGTAACATTAATGGAATTGGAACACTTAAAACAATAGCAATTATTGTTACAATTTGTCCTAAAATTAGTTTTTTCTTCTTCTCTAATAATAGTTTCCATATATATTTAATATTTATTTTATTCATATTTTTCACTTATTTATATTATTTTATTTTATAAGTTAATCTTATTACTTAATATAAGATAGCTTATCTTAAATATCTAAAAATTATTTTATTATGGTATAATTTTTTTTAAATATTATT
>CAJXPH010000356.1 GCA_913057765.1 uncultured Campylobacteraceae bacterium | reverse complement strand
CTCGGAGATGTGTATAAGAGACAGCTTTTAAATATTTTTGAGTTTCATCTTTAAACAGCAAAGGTAATTGTTTATTTTTTAATTTAGTTAGTTTTTTAACTAAAGTATCATTTCTATTTGGCCCAATATATCTATCTAACTCTTTAGCAAAGCGATTCTCGTAAATATAATACTTATAAACTAACTCAACATGAATAAAGTCATTATATTTTTTATCAAAAATAATAAAGTCAATTTCACCAATAGTGTTCTTATTTACAATAACTTGAATATTTTTTAAAACCAAGTTATATCTATTAGAATTTAAAATATAAAATTCAAAAAAACGCTCTATTCTCTTCCCTAAAGGGATTTTTTCTTTTATTTCTAATTCAGAAAAATCGATTTTTGATAAATCTATTTCATCAAATTCAAAGTTTACAATTCCATAGATATTATTTAAAAATAAAGATGGTGTTCTATAAAAACCTATAAACTGTTCTTTTAAATTCTTATTGTTCAGGGATGATACTTAGTTCAATTTATTTTTTGCTAATTCAATATCACTTTGATATTTATAGATCATAAAATCTACCATTGTTGTATTCTCATTTCTATTAAGAAAAGAGACCATTTCAACAATTCGATAAGTCATTCTAAAAAATGCAGTAAATGGTATTAGATAAGTTACCATAGTTTCATATTTTCTATATGGATAATATTTATCAAACTCTTCTTTTAAGTCTGCTAAATATAAATTCTCTTGCGCTAGTTGGTCTTTACTTTTTGAACTAATTGCACGAATTGCAAGAAAAAAGTTTAAAACAAACATCATTAGGTTTAAATTCCAACCTAGTATAAAAATTTCTTCGTAATTCATTTTTTCTCCAAGTTTAATAAATCTTATTTATTAAACATCTTTCTTTATGTATAATTACACCCAATAAAGGATTATAATGAAATTAATTGAAACGAATATTACCGAAACTTTAGATGAATTATATTTAATTGAAACATTAAACTTAGATAATAGGAAAATTTTAGAGCTTGGATGTGGAGCAGCTACTATGACTAAAAAAATCGCTTCTAATGGAATTAATAGAAAAGTAATTGCTTCTGAAGTAGATAAAGAGCAGCATGAGGAAAATTTAAAATTAAATATAGACAATATTGAATTTATATTATCAGGGGCGCAGGATATTCCCCTTGAAGATAATAGTATTGATATTATCTTTATGTTTAAATCTTTTCATCATATACCTAAGGATTTAATGCCCCAAGCACTAAATGAGATATTTCGTGTATTAAAACCCAATGCTCTTGCTTACATATCTGAGCCTCTTTTTATCGGAGAACAAAATGAACTCATTGCAATGTTCCATGATGAAGAAAAAGTAAGAATTGATGCATTTAAGAATATTAAAAAGTCAGTTGATGAAGGACAATTTAAATTATTTAAAGAGATTTTTTTTCAAACAGAAGTTTTTTATAAAAATTTTGAAGACTTTAAAAATAAACAAATGAATTTAACATATAATAATGATAAGATTCACCAAGAGCTGGAGAGTAAGATAAAAAATAAATTTAATAGCCATAACCAAGGTCAAAATGTTGAGTTCTACAAACCTTTCAGAGTTGATATATTACAAAAATATTAATAATTGTACTAATTATGATATAATTATTATTAAGTGAAAGGGATCAAATGATAAATAATGATTTTTTAAAAAAGTTAGTTATTTTATATGTTGAAGATGATGAAACAACACGTGAACAATTATCAAAGCTTTTAAAAAGATTATTTAAAACTGTAGTCCTTGCATCAAATGGGGAAGAAGGTCATACTAAATTTAAAGAAATAACATCAAGTGGTTATTCTATTGATTTAGTTTTAAGTGATATTAATATGCCTAAAATGAATGGTATAGAGATGCTTGAAAAGATTAGAGAATTAGCCCCCGATGTACCTTTTATATTCACAACAGCAAGATCAGAAAGTGAATATCTCATGAAAGCAATAGAATTAAATGTTGACCATTATGCTTTAAAACCTATAGATATGGAAGATATTCTTTCTCGAGTCGAAAAAGTTTGTGAAAAAAAATACTATGAAAGAATTGTAAAAAAACAAAGATTTGAGTTAGAAAACTACTTTAGTGCCATTAGCCATGTTGCAACTATTTATAAAATGAATGAAAAAGGTCAAATAATATATGCAAATAAAAACTTTCTTCAACTATCAAAATATACTAAAGATGAAATAAAAGAATTAACAGTAGAGGGTCTATTACATAAAGACTGTCTCTTATACACATCTCCGAGCCCACGAGACCAGAGA
>CAJXPH010000355.1 GCA_913057765.1 uncultured Campylobacteraceae bacterium | reverse complement strand
CTACACTATCCTCTTCGTCGGCAGCGTCAGATGTGTATAAGAGACAGAACCAAAGGAACGGATAAAATCATAAAAAATCTAGGGAAAGTATTTATCTTTCTGTCTGATTGCTCAATCATCTTAAACTCCAATAAAAAATATCAGATATTGTATCATAAATCAATTAATTTATTTTTTAGTATTTCTTTATTAATTAAGTTTTAGTATAAAAGTTATAGACCTTTTATGGTCTATAAACTTTAATATTTTTGTAGTTTTCAGCATCTCTTAAATACTGTGCATGAAGTTGACTTAAAATACCTTTGTCACAATAAAACAAATATTCTTTATCTTGAGGAAGTTTTTTAAATTCTTTTTTCAAATTATAAAAAGGTATCTTAATAGTTTCACAAGGAGCTTCAATACAGTTGCTATCTTGTCTAATATCAATAATTGTATATTCACCACTTGATACATCACTTACTGTTTCCATTTGACCTATATCTTGTACATCATTTACAATTTCATCTACATAAATCTTTACAGAATCTTCAACTGCTTTATCTAAAACAGAGTAGTCAAACTTCTTTGATTCTTTTTCCATTCTGTCATAAGAACCATGTGTAACTGGATTTTTTGATATTACGCCACAATATTCAGGCATTGCTTCAGCAAAATGTTTAGTACCAATCTTATTTGCAATATCCATAATATCTGGCTTATTCATAGTAGATAGTGGTCTAATAACTAATTTATTTGTAGCTTGATCGATAAGAGCTAAATTTCTTAATGTTTGGCTAGATACTTGAGCTACACTTTCTCCTGTAAGAAGTGCATCAATACCCATTTCATCTGCAATTTTTTCAGAAGCCATTAACATTAGTCTTTTTAAAGTTACTCCCATATATGATTCATGAGTTGATTTAAATATTTCAGTAACTACATCATCAAAAGGAACTGAAATAAAAGATACTCTATGTGAAGACCCAAATTTACTCCATAAATATAAAGCAACTTGTTTTACACCAATTTCATGTGCTACACCACCAAGATTAAAGAAAATGAAATGTGTTTTCATTCCTCTTTTCATTGTAAGATAAGAAGCAACAGTTGAATCAAATCCTCCTGACATTAGTGATAATATATCACCTTGTGTACCTAAAGGAAAACCTGCTAGCCCTTTATATCTTCGAGTGATAATATTTAACTGATTATTTAATAACTCTATATTAATTGTAATTTCTGGATTATGTAAATCAACACCTTTTGAACTACCGTGAGCTAACATATAACCACCAACAGTTTGTTCTATATTTGTAGATTTAAAATCATGTGTTCCAGAACGTTTAGCTCGAACTACAAAAGTTTTACCTTCGATCTCTTTAGACATCTGTTCATGTACAATAACTTTGATCTCATTTAAAGTATTAACTTTATCAAATTGAAGAGCTTCAAGTACTAACTCAATTCCAGGTGTTTCAAGTAATTTTTGTCTTACTTCAACAACTACATCAATTGGACAAACAACTTCTATTTTGTCAAAGAATTTCTTTGTTTGAATATCTTCAGATATACGAGAAGTTAATTTTTGAACATTTCCATAAAGTTGTCCAACCATTTGTCTCTTAGCAGAAGAACCTTTTATCATAATTTCAGGGAAGAATTTTAATATAAATTTTTGTGTCTTTATTTCTGACATTTCCATTATTTTTAGAGCCTTATTTTTAAATAGGCGGCATTATAACATAAGAGTTTTATTTAGTAAAGGACAGATAGTATAGGCGATTATCAAGATTTACTTTTATTAATGTAATTTATTTTCATTAATATAATTTACAAGTCGAGTATCCTCTTCAATAATATGCTTAACAAAAACATTTTGAACAAAGTCATAAAGTTTGCCACCTGATTTACTTACGCTTAACATAGGAAGATTAAGAGAGATAAAATTTAACATTTCTAATAAGTTTTTATGAAGTAATCTATGCTCTTGAAGTAAAGGATATTTTATACTAGACATATATTCTTCTTCATTTGTAAAATGAATATTTACATAAGAATATAATTCATCTACTACATAACCTAGAGAAGTTTTCTGTTTTTCTTTATCTTTTTCAAGATAAATACTATTTGCTTTTCTTGCAATTTCAAATAATTTTTTATGTTCAGAATCAATTTTTTGATTTTCTACTAAGTATTCATTTTTCCACTCAATAAAGATATTATCAACATCCATGAAAGTCCTTTAAAAAATCATTGTATAACAATTAGTAATATATGTATATATATTAATATAATTTAATTATATAATAATTTTTAAAAAAGAATAATTAATAGATTAGCTT
>CAJXPH010000354.1 GCA_913057765.1 uncultured Campylobacteraceae bacterium | reverse complement strand
GATCTACACTATCCTCTTCGTCGGCAGCGTCAGATGTGTATAAGAGACAGGAATGTTACTAAATATGAAAAAGAATTAAAAAAATATAATGGAACAATTAATAATAGAACTAAAATTAAACCAATTAAGATAACAAAACCTGTAAAAACTACTAAAATAAAAAAAATAAAAAATGTTAAGAAAATAAATAAACCAAAAATCTCTAAAATTGATACTAATAAATCACAATACACTATAAAGTCTGTAGTCTCAAAAGCTAATGCAATCACTATAGAATTTAATACAAATATTACAAAAGATTATGTAAGGTTTTTTGAAAAAAAAGTTAAAAATGCAAATCAAGATATATATGATATCAAAGGTCGTTTCAAAGATGCCCATCCCACAAAATTACAAATCTCTGGGGTAAAACAAATTGTTATAAAACAAGAAAAATATAATAAATTAAGAATTTTATTAGAAGATAAAAGAAATCTAAAAACAGTATACAGAGTAAGTAACAAAAAACTAACTATAACTGTGCTAAATTTAAAAAATAAATCATCTAAAAAAACAATTAGCAAAGCAAAAATTTCGAAATCTCCTAAAGTTATAAAAACTGGTCAAAATAGGATCGTTGTTTTGGATGCAGGACATGGTGGGAAAGATGGTGGTGCTGTTGGTACAAAAAAACGATATGAAAAAGTAGTTGTATTTAAAGTAACTAAATATTTAGAATCTATTCTAAAAAAAAGAGGTTATAAAGTTTATTTAACAAGAACTAATGATCGATTTATTAGAGTAAAAAATAGAACAATATTAGCTAATAAAAAGAAAGCAGATATATTTTTATCAATTCATGCAAATGCTGCACACAAAAGTAGGATACATGAAGCAAAAGGAATAGAAACATTTTTCTTAAGTCCCGCAAGAAGTGAAAGAGCCAAAAGAGTTGCTGCAAAAGAAAACAAATCTGATATTAGTACAATGAGTTACTCTACAAAAACTGTATTCTTAGAATCACTTAATAGACCAAGAATCACTGCATCACAAAAACTTGCTATAGATGCGCAAAGAAATATTTTATTTACGGCAAGGTCAGTATATAAAGATGTAGTAGATGGTGGAGTTAGAGAAGGTCCATTTTGGGTACTTGTAGGAGCTCAAATGCCATCAATTTTAATAGAGATAGGATATATATCACATAAAGAAGAAGGTAGACGATTGTACGAGGCTAGATATCAAAAGAAATTAGCATTAGGTATTGCTAACGGGATTGATTCTTACTTTGCAAAAAATCCTTAATCTCTTCTACTAATTGTGCTTGCTTTTTTCTTATAATAGGTAAGGCATTAATATCAAAAAATTTAACTTTAGAATTTTCCCAAGATAAATAATTGTCATACAGTTTATCTTCTAAAAAGTACTTTTCTAAATCTTTGATTTTATTTGCATTTACAATCCAAATTCCAACATCTTTTTCACTATTTTCCTGATAAAAAAAATCTTCAAAAAGATATGTCTCTATTTTGATTGCACATTCTTCAAAAAATTCTCTTTTTGCACACTCTCTTGCTGTTTCGAGTTTATCTTGCATACCTTTTAAACAGCCCCATTTATTAAGACTTTTAACAGACTTACAAAGTAGTATCTTAGTAGTTTTCTTTTCTATGATATAAAGTAAAACACCATATGCTTTAATCTTTTCCATTAAACTCTGATTTTCTTTCTATAAATAAAAAATGATATCATAAACCAACATAGCATTGGTAATAATAATGAAAACTCAGGTTTCATTACACCACTATTTGAAAACTTATATAACATAAAGAATATACCCCAAATTATTAATGTCCCAAATATTGAGAAAGAGGTAAAGGAACCAATATTAAAGAATCTTCTATTATAAGATGTAAAAACAAAAATAAGCATTATCGTTGGTAAAACAAAAAGTGGAATTACAACTTCATAATAAATTGCAGCTCTTATTTTATCCGTATTAACATTTTGTTTAGAGAGTAAATCTAAGGCGGAAATTGCATCAATAATAGAAAAACTTGATTTCTCTTCATATACATTATCTAATATCTTAGGTTTGAATCCTTCTAAAGTATTCAAAAACTTTTCATGTCTAACTTCTAGTTTTGAAGTTTCAAAATTTAACTCTTTTGGTTTTTTTACAATTCTTGCATCAACTACATACCATTTATCATTTTGGAAATAAGCTTTTTTAGCAATAATTGTTTCTACAATATCATCATCTTTTAGTTTATAAATATGAATATCTTCTGCTTGTTTTTTTAATGGTAATAGTTTTTTAAAATATATATAATCTGTCTCTTATACAC
>CAJXPH010000353.1 GCA_913057765.1 uncultured Campylobacteraceae bacterium | reverse complement strand
CTACACTATCCTCTTCGTCGGCAGCGTCAGATGTGTATAAGAGACAGATATTAAATCACCTTTTTCTTCTTTATGTATATCATATCTACCACCTGCTAATGCAATATTTTGAATTAATTCAGGATTTAATCCAGATAATGTAGCACTCATCATCGCTCCTGCACTATGTCCTACCAATGTGATATTCTTCGCTTTATACTTTTCTTTTAAAGATTTAACTAATTTACCTAAAAATAAAACATACTCTTTTTTTGCAGCTAAATTTTTAACACCTTTATGTGCTAAGGAAGTAAAGTTATTTGTAGAAGAGCCTGAATATCCAGGAAGAGCTACAGCAACTGAAGTAACATCTGTTTGCATATTCAAAGTTTCAGCAAAAGGAGCATATCTACCAAGAGTATTTGTCCCTGCATCCCAAGTTCCATGTACGATTACAATTAAGTTTTCTTCAGAATCACCTTCAAATTCGGCAAATTGAATACATTCACCACCACTAAATATATATTCTGTACCTTTTTTAATACAATCTTCACTTGAAACTTTTGAAGCAAATAAGTTTAAAGATAAAAGGATTGATACCCCACTTGTAAATAATAATCTCTTAATCATAGTAAAACTCCTAACTAGTAAGCAATAATTCCGATATAACCGGCAACTTGTCTCTCAATTAATTCAACAATACCAGCTTGAACAAAACTAACATCATCAAGAAAATCATCATCTTTCCATTTCATACTTTCCATTGTATTTCTACAACCGATAAATTCAACATCATATTCCATTAAAGATTCTATACGAGTCAGAGTATTCTTATCATAATCTTTTTTTAGTGCTCGCATACCATTTCCATAAGCAACAACAACTACTTTTAATGATTCACTAGGATACTCTTTTAAAATATTATAAATCGTACTAAGATTATGATTGATCTTATTTAATTCAGAATCATATAACTGTATTACAATTTTTCTTGGTTCATCAAATGTCGGGTGAGGATCACTAAACGTTGATTCTGCATATGCAAAAATAGTTATTAATAATATTGCAATGATCTTTTTCATTTTATATCCTTTTGTTAAGATGCAACTTTTTTATTTAATTGCAAATCTTTTAAAATTTTTACTGACATATCTTTTGATATCTCACCACCTTCAAGTATTTTGCAATACAAGCCTCTACAATCTTGAACTAAAGCAGGTAAATCATCACTAAATACTGCCAAATGATTACAAATAGTACAACATTGAGTTATCTCTAATATTGTATCTCCCACTTGAAATATAGTACCAATATTATACTCATGTGGATTAAAATCAAACAAAATATTTTCACCTAAACTTCCAAGTTTAAGTTTTATACCATTTTCATTTGCTAAATCGTATGCATATTTACCTACTATCATTACAGCTTTTTCTTCATCTTGACCTGCAAACTTATCATCTTCTATCCCAAAACCACAAATCAAATTTAATTCATTTACTTTTGGTCTAGGAAGTCCACTTTGACCTTTTTTTGCACTAAACGTAGTAAGCACTTGTCCTATATTATTCATATTATAGATTTTCCTTTAATATTTCTAAAAAATCTTTTTTTACCCATGCTCCTGGATATGTATTCAATAACTCTCCTGCACTTGTCAATACAAAAAATGTAGGTGTCATACCTTTGAAGTATTTTTTTAATCCAAAAGGTAAAGATACAAAATCAACATCAATTTTTACAAAAATGTAATCTTCATTCATCTTTTTTTGTACATCCTCTAAGCTAAGAACATCTTTATCCATCTTTTTACAAAAATAACAACTTTGAGATGTTGCATAAACAATAAAATGTTTCCCCTCTTTCTTGGCTTTATCTAATAGTTTTTGTTCATCTGGATTTTGTGCTAATGATTTCTTTTTTATGGGAGCTTTCTTTTGTCTATCTTCTTTATATCCCATAAAATATTGTGCTAGTAGTTCTGATTCTTCATCAGTAATTTTTATTGGTTCTTTTTTTTCATAATACTTTAAAACATTTTCATCACAGATACTATTAGTAATATCAGGATTAGCTAAATATTCTTTTAAATATTCTTCTATTTCTATTTGTCTCATATCAGAATCGTCAGGGTCACCAATTTTCTTACCACTATCCATAATTGCCCAACTAAGCATATTTTCTGTTGGAATAGTTAAGTTTAATAACTTGTTATTTCTCTCAAAGAAATTTTCTTTTAATTTTTTAAAAGAAATATATTCTTTATGACATGAAGAACATTTATCTTCAAATAGTTTTTTACCTTCTTGAAAATCAGCATATCTGTCTCTTATACACATCTGACGCTGCCGACGAAG
>CAJXPH010000352.1 GCA_913057765.1 uncultured Campylobacteraceae bacterium | reverse complement strand
GATCTACACTATCCTCTTCGTCGGCAGCGTCAGATGTGTATAAGAGACAGATTCTCTGTTGCCTATATAAATTATGATATTTTAAATGATTCTGATTTAAGTTTAATTGTTGGTTCTTTTGGAGCAAGTGCTGTTTTAATTTATGGTGCTATTAATTCACCATTATCACAACCTCGAAATCTTATTGGTGGACATATTCTTTCTGCAATAGTAGGGGTTATATCATTTAAACTATTTGGTGAATACATTTGGTTTTGTCCTGCTTTTGCAGTTGCAACTTCTATTTTAGTTATGCAGTTAACTTTAACTTTACACCCTCCTGGAGGAGCAACTGCATTAATTGCAGTTATTGGTAGTGAAGAGATTCATAATTTAGGTTTTATATATGTATTTATTCCAATAGCAACCGGAGCATTTGTTTTATTTGTTATAGCTTTTTTAATTAATAATATATCAAAAGATAGAGAATATCCAATTGGGTTCAAACAACTTAACAAAAAGTGGTTTAGTGATGATTAACTCAAATAGCTTCTAATGCATTTTCATTAAATTTATAAGTTTTATGTGCAATTTTATTTAAAATTTTCTTTTCTGCTAGCTCTTTAAATAGTTTTATTAGTGTAGGTTTTGAAATAGATATATCGTTCATGATATCACTATATGAAGCAATAAGATGTTCATCTTTATCTAGGTTACCAATAATATATTTTATAACTTCAACTTGCTTGCTATCTGTAATTGCAGAAATAGTTTTGATTACATTTGAATGTTTTTGGATTTCTTGAGTTTGAATTATTGGAAATAAAATATCATGTAAAGTATTTAATAGTTCTTTTACATTAATAGGTTTTACAATATAGTTTTCAACTTTTAATTTTATTGCATCTAATAGATATTTTGTATCTGTATGTGCAGTAGTTAATATTGTTGGTATATTTAAATGATCCTCATCTTTTATACTTCTTAAAAAATCAATTCCATTTTCATTTTCTAAAAGAATATCAGAGATAATTACATCTACTTTTTCTTTTTTTAGAACTTCCAAAGCCTCTTTTGATGTATTTACCGCATATACATTTGCAACAAAGTCATCTAATATATCTTTAGTATGTATTAAAAGTGATTTGTCATCTTCTAAGTATAAAACATTAAAATTATTTAGTATATTTAAATTTCTATCAGCCATTTATAACCTTTACTTTTTTTCAAATGGAATATCGATTATGAAAAGTGCACCATATTCTAAATTGATATTATCCATTTTATTGAAAACATTCTTACATTTAATAATTCCTTGCATATGTTTTTCAATTATTTGCTTAGACATATACAATCCTACACCAGTTCCGGCACTTTTATACTTAGTTGTGTAATAAGGTTCAAATACTTGAGGAATGACATCTTCTTCAATTCCTCCCCCATTATCATAGATATTAATACGGGCTTTGCCTTTAAATTTTTTAATAACTATTTTTATTAACTTATTTTCTTCTTTTATTTTTAATGCATCTTTTGAATTAGAAATGATATTTAATAGTACATGTGATAACTCATTATAGAAGCCATAGATTTCCAAATCATCAACTACGACTAAATTAAGTTTTATATTCTCTTTTACAAGTAAATATTTAGATAATTGAATTGAGTGTTCTACACAATCTTTTATTTTGAAATTTGTTTTGTCTTTATTTGGACTAAAGAAGTTTTGAAAATCATCAAGTGTATTTGACATATTTTGAGATAAAAGTAGGGCATCATCTACTTTTTGTTCAACGAAATCAAAAGATAGTTTCCCTAGTTCCATTTTTGTTTGAAATGATTGGATAATCATCATTAACGAACCTAAAGGTTGTCTCCATTGATGAGCGATATTTTGAAGCATTTCTCCTAAACTCGCGAGTTTAGATTGTTGGAACATAATTAAATCTTTTTTTCTGGAATTTGCAACTTCTTTTTCAATTTTTATTGCTAAGTATTCATTTAATTCTTGTAGCTCTTTTGTTTTTTCATTTACTGCTTCTTCTAATCCAAAGTGTAACTTTCTAAAGTTGTTTATAACGATAATTGAAAGTATAATTGAAAATAAAAATACAAATACAATAGAAAAATTTAGTATGGTAGTTAATGTACTAAATACTTTTTGTGTTTCTCTTTTTTCAGTAATTGCTAGATTTAAATCGTAATTAGTTAAATTTGTTATATAAATATTTACAGAATTAATTTCAAAATATATTCTGTCAATTAGAATAATTGCTTCTTGAAATTTATTTCTTTCTAAAAGTTTTACAACTGTCTCTTATACACATCTCCGAGCCCACGAGACCAGAGAGGATCTCGT
>CAJXPH010000351.1 GCA_913057765.1 uncultured Campylobacteraceae bacterium | reverse complement strand
CGTCGGCAGCGTCAGATGTGTATAAGAGACAGGTATACTAAGAAATGGAATTATAATAGTAAAAAAAGGTATTCCATCTTTATTAAACACATACAATCCTTTCTACTTACTTAGTTATTATAATGTCTAAATTTTACTTAAAAACTTTTTTCAACCAATTTTTTTGCTAAAAGTTGAGTAACATCGATTAAGTTTTTGTCTTTACATTTTAATTTTATCAAAGGTAATTCAGTACAAGCCAAGAAAATATCATTTGACTCTAACTTGTCTACAATAATTCTAAAATCGTTTATAACTTTATGTGCATCTCCACCATGTTTTTTTACATCGTAAATAAGTTGATGTACTTTATTGAAATCTTTTGGAACTTCTACATTAAAAGTATCTTTTAAAGGCTTAAACACTGAATATTCTTTCATTTCAATAACAGGAAGTGCTCCAACAATACAAGCTTTATCCAAAGAGTTTTCAAGTAAATAATCTTTGACAACATCAAAAGTAGATATAAACTTATGTTTTAAATATATTTTCTCAATTTCATTAGAATATAAATTTAAGGTATTACATGCAATTGCAAAGTAATCTACCCTTTTAGAAATATCTCTTATAGCATTTTCTAAGATCTCCCAAACTTTATTATAATTTTTTTCTAATTCCATAGAATGTCCTAACTCAGGAACAGAAAGAACTGTTACATTTGGAGCATCTAAATCTCCTCGAAAATCATCTTTTAAAAAGAGTTTATTCTCTAGTAGAATCTTTTGCCATAAATCAACTCCAGCCTCAGGGCCAGAGCCAGTTATAATACCAATTTTTTTTCTCATATGAAATATAAAACGTAAGTATAAAACTTACGCTTTCTCCTTAGCTCTTTCATCATTGATATTATCAACAATTTCTTTCCAAGTTGTTTCATCAATATTAAATTCAGCATAGTCCTTATATCTTAAAACTGGTTTTTTACCCTCTTTAAGTTGGTTATCATATCCTTTAATTAACTGTAAAACTGGTTTATATAATACGGCAATAACAATTAAGTTGATTACAGCTAAAAGCCCCATCGATAGATCTGCAAATGAGAAAACAGAGCCTAGATCTTGGAATGAACCCCAAACAATTAAAGCAATAACTACAACTCTAAAAATATTAAAAGCAGATGTATTTCCTTTTGTAAAAAAATTAAGAGAATTTTCTGCTAAGTAGTAGTTATATAACATTGAAGAAAAACCAAATAATAACAATGCAACAGTTACAAAATAACCACCAAAAGGACCAATATGCTCAATTAGTGCATTTTGAGTAAGTAAAACACCTTGGACTCCTTCAACCCCTGGTTGATATACACCAGATAAAAGAATAATAAATGCTGTACAAGAACACAAAATAATTGTATCAATAAATACAGAGAATGATTGAACAATACCTTGTTGAACGGGATGTGCTACATAAGCAACAGCTGCAACGTTTGGCGCAGAACCAAGCCCAGCTTCATTTGAGAACATACCTCTTTTTGCACCTTGTAAAATAACAGCACCAATTCCACCACCAATTGCAGAGCTTGGATTAAATGCTTCAGAAACAATCATTGAAATAAGTGCAGGGATTTCACCAATATTTAATGCAATAACAACAATGGCAATAAGTAAATAGCCTACCGCCATAATTGGAACAATAACTTCAGAGAATTTCGTTATTCTTTTAATACCACCAAAAATTGCTAAACCAAAAACTACAGTTAGCGCAGTACCTGTTATCCAAGTTGGGATATCAAATGAAGACTGAAATGAAGTTGTAATAATAAACGATTGTGTAGCATTAAATGCAAATCCAAATGTAATCATTAGTAACACTGAAATAATAACACCAAGCCATCTTTGACCTAAAGCTTTTGTAACATAGTAAGCTGGACCACCTCTATAAAGGCAAGAATCTTCACCATCTTTTTCTTTATATAATTGAGCTAAAGAACACTCGAAGAAACTTGTACTCATACCAATAAGACCAATCATCCACATCCAAAATACAGCTCCTGGACCACCTAGGGTAATAGCAACTGCAACACCTGCAATATTACCACCACCAACTCGACCTGCAACACTTAACATAAGTGCCTGGAATGAACTAATATGTCCTTCTTTATCATGAACCGTATCTCTTAGAATATTAAACATTTTGAAAAAATATCTAAACTGTACAAATCTTGAACTTACTGTAAAAAATAGACCTAAGGCAGGAAGTAAATATATTAAAATATTTCCCCAAATAAGGTTATTTAAAAAATCATTTATTTCAGCTAACATCTGATTCTGTCTCTTATACACATCTGACGCTGCCGACGAAGAGGATAGTGTAGATC
>CAJXPH010000350.1 GCA_913057765.1 uncultured Campylobacteraceae bacterium | reverse complement strand
CGGAGATGTGTATAAGAGACAGTTACAATATTTTATCACACTCAAAATTAATTTAAAAGAAAATAAGGAAAGAATAGTTATTTTTTGAATTAGTTTCTAATAATAAGAAACTCTAAGTTGATAATAATATTAATAATTTGAAGAACGATTAAGAATAGTATAGATTCTAAAGCCTACGAAATAGGCTTTTAAAGTTTCTAGGTACACCATAAGCCGAGTTTTGTTTTTGACAATAATTTATCTAGTTGTTAAATTACTTTAACAATCTTGCAAAGGGCATCTGTCGTGAAGTTTATACCACCCCTTCTTGCTGCAGGTTGGGTTTACATAGCCATTAAGATTACTCAAAATGCTGGTAGGCTCTTACTCTACCGTTTCACCCTTACCACCTAAGTGGCGGTTTACTTTCTGTTGCACTATCCCTTAGATTACTCTAGCCATTCATTAAATGGAACCATACTTCACAGCAGCCCGGACTTTCCTCTTGTAAAATTACAAGCTATTATCTGTTGTACCTAAAACGCAATTATAATTGATATATACTAAAAAGATTATATATTATAGACAAAAGAATCATCATTTTTCAAAATTTACAATTCTGATATCAATTTTGGTTCACCTAAATAGAAACCTTGAGAATAATCAATCCCCATTTCAGTAACAATATTATGAATTTCTTCACAGTGTACAAACTCAGCAATTGTTTTAATTTTTAATTTTTTTGCAAAACTTACTATTAATTGTGTAACAACTTTTGCATTTTCATCATGATCTAAATATCTAATCATAGAACCATCAATTTTAATAAAATCTACATTTAGTTTCATCAAATAGTCAAAATTTGAATATCCCGTACCAAAATCATCAATTGCAATTTTGCAACCTAAGCTTTTCATTTTTTCAATAAAGTTACTAACTTGATCATAATTTTCAATACCTTCATCTTCTACAATTTCAAAAATTACCCTATTTATAGTACTTGGATATTCAATGAGTTTTTGTTTAATCAAATTAACAGTATCTTTATTTAATATATCTTCTATAGTTAAATTGATTGAAAACTCATCATTTTTTTTCGAAAAATAAGCAAAAGCTTTTTCAACAACTACTTGAGTAACTTGTGGATACATTTTTGATTTTTTTGCAATATTTAAAAAGTTTATAGGAGGAATAATTTCTCCTTCAGGAGTAATAATACGAACTAAACATTCATACTTACTTATAGTATTGCTATTATTTAGAATAATTGGTTGTGCAAAAATTACAACTCTATCTTCTTTTAAAGCTTCTTTTAACTGTTTAGTACAATTAATATTTTTAACTAGATTCTCTTTTATATCTAAATTCTCTTCAAAAAATACAAATTCTTGATTTGATTCTTTTGCATAATTCTTTGACATCTCTGCATTTATATAATAATTCTTTTGAAAAGATGAACCACCTATTAATTCAATATCTAAATTATTCCCTTCAATATTTATCTGAGTTTTTTTAAATTCAAAAAGGATATTTCTACAACATTCTTTAAAGTCTTCATCATCGACTTTTTCATCTGATAGAAAAGCAAATTCATCACCTTGAAGTTTATAAAGTTTTATTCCTTCACCTTTTATGTATTCCATAAACTTTCTAGCAACACTTTTTAAAACTTTATCTCCTAAATCAAAACCGAAGTATTCATTTATCTCTTTAAATCTAACTATATTAAAAATAGCAAGTTTTAGTTTATTTTTATTATCTAAATCACCTAAAAGTTTTTGTCTATTTGGTAGTTTTGTTAAGGGGTCAGTTGTTTGAAATCTAATTTTTTTAGCTTGTTTTACCAAATCTGTTACATCATATCTAATTGCAATAAACTCTTTTATATTTGAATTAATATCTAAAATAGGAACTATCGTTGTTTTTACATAGTATGCACTATTATCTTTAGCTTTATTTTTGATAACACCTTTCCAAATATTTTTGCTCAATATCTTTTTCCACATAATTTTAAAAATTGCAATATTTACATCTGGATGTCGTACTATTCTATGGTTTTTCCCTATTAATTCATTTCTGCTATAACCAGAAATTTTACAAAATTCATCATTTACATAAATAATATTTCCATCAAGATCAGTTTTAGAAACAATAGTACCTGCATCAACTGCTTTTTTATACTCTCCAAGTAAAGAGCTACTTATTAAAACTTCTTGATTTTTTAATAAAATATTTTGTTCTTGTTTTAATTTTGTATCAAGCATATCATTTATACAAAGTGCTAATTCTTTAAACTCATCAAAAGGAAGTTTTTCAGAAGCAATTTTTTTATTTTCTATATTTACTCTGTCTCTTATACACATCTCCGAGCCCACGAGACCAGAGA
>CAJXPH010000349.1 GCA_913057765.1 uncultured Campylobacteraceae bacterium | reverse complement strand
TACGAGATCCTCTCTGGTCTCGTGGGCTCGGAGATGTGTATAAGAGACAGATTGTGATAGGTATAAACCATTTGTAAATTTTTATTCATGCGATATGTTAACACAGGAGATTTAATAAATTATTAAATATAGAAGTTAATAATTATAAAGGTTTTTTATCTAAATTATCTTTAGAAGTATAAACTAATACTTATATAGATAATATAAAAAAGAACGTATACAATATAAGGAAAAAAATGCCAGATAATAAAACAGTAAAACTTGCTGTATTAATAGATGCAGATAATGCACAAGCTTCACTTGTAGCCGAACTACTTGCTGAGGTTGCAAAGTTTGGAGTTGCTAGTATTAAGAGAGCTTACGGTGATTGGACTACAACAAACTTGAAACAATGGAAAGAACATCTTAATAAACACGCTATTCAACCTATTCAACAGTTTTCTTATACTCAAGGAAAGAATGCTACTGATGCATCTTTAATTATAGATGCAATGGATATTTTACATGAAAATAGTTTAGATGGATTTTGTTTAATTTCA
Source organism: uncultured Campylobacteraceae bacterium (assembly GCA_913057765.1). Taxonomy (GTDB): domain Bacteria; phylum Campylobacterota; class Campylobacteria; order Campylobacterales; family Arcobacteraceae; genus Halarcobacter. The sequence continues at coordinate 1,849 of CAJXPH010000349.1, read as the reverse complement.
TCAGATAGTGATTTTACAAGACTTGCAACAAGGATTAGAGAATCAGGGCTAACTGTTTATGGTTTTGGTGAGAAGAAAACACCAGAAGCTTTTATTGCAGCTTGTGACAAGTTTGTTTTTACTGAAATTTTAAGAGAAAAGAAAGATACTGAAGATAAAGATGAATCAGATAATACTCAGCTAAAACCAATGGTCACATCAGCTATTAATGCAGTTTCAAAAGATGATGGTTGGGCTAGACTTTCAACTGTAGGAGGTTATATAAATAAAAATAATCCTTCTTTTGATTCACGAAATTATGGTTATGAAAAATTAGGTAAATTAATAAGAAATCTAAATTATATTGTTATAGATGAACGAAAGTTTAATGATGACTCTAACAATGTTCATATTTATATTAGAATAAAAGATTGAGTAAAAAAGAGAGACTTAATGTCTCTCTTTCCCTAATTTAGGTTTAAAAGAGCCAAGTAAAATTTCAAGAAGTAGAGGAATAGCATTTGATGCTCCAACTATAGCTTCTTTGTTAGCTAAGTCTATAAATTCCTGTGATAAAATATTAGCATTTTCTACTGATATTTTTGCAAGCTGAGTAAGTTCGGGCATCATTGGAACTAAAAATACAAAAGCATTAATTGTTAGGAAAGATATAAAAACAAATTTAAGTTTTAGCCAATTTGGTTTCACTTCAAAACTTCTATAAAGTAAAATATCAGAAATGATTTTTAGTGCAAGACCTGGAAGTATCAAAATATAAGCACTTAGTTCTTTATATGTATATACATTTAAAGCTGTAATAGCATCAGGATGTCCTATTACATTTCCTATTACAATATGTGAGAGAATACCTCCTACATACATAATAGCACCAATCTCTTGGATAAAATTCAATATTTTTTTATTCATATAAATTTTCCTATTTTTTTCTTGCAATAATATTTGCAAATACATCTATATTATCTGCAATAACAGCACTCATTGAACCATTTAGCATAAACTCTTGTCTGTTAAGTATTGAAGAAAGATTAAACTTTAGATTTGTATCTGTTATTTCAATGTTTTCAATTTTGAATGTTAATTCTTTTTTTATACCCTTAATATCTATTGTTGCTATAACTTTATCATTTATTATTTTGCTAGATTTGAATATTATTGAAGGAAACTGTTTTATATTAAAGTAATCATTTTCTTTTAGATGAGTATCTCTTTCTTCATCTTTTGTATTAATTGAATTTATATCAACAATCCCATTCATTTGAATAATTCTTGAATCTTTATCTATTAAAACACTACCTTCAAATTTACTAAAAGTACCACTTACTCCTACAAATAAAAATTTACTTGCTTCAAACCTTATATCTGATTGTTTTTTATCTACTATATATTCATTTGCCAATAATGATACTGTTAATAGTAGTGTTAAAATGAATTTATTCATTGTTTATCCTTATATTTACTTGTCTAAGGCAAGTATAATTAAAATGAAATAAAAGGTTGCTTAAGACAAGTATTGAAAAATTAGTATATAATATCATTATGAAAGACTTAAAATTTAATCAATCATTAGGACATCTATTTCATAATATAAATTTAAATATGAGAAAAAAACTTGAAAAAGATGTAAGAGAATTTGGTTTATCTTCTGCGCACCAGTTTGGTGTATTATTACTTTTATCTAAAAAAAGTATGTCACAAAAAGAGATTTCAGATGCTACACTAGCAGATGAACCTTCAACAACTAGAATGTTAGACAGAATGATAAAGAAAGAAGTTATCGCAAAAAAGAGAAGTGATGAAGATCTGTCTCTTATACACATCTGACGCTGCCGACGAAGAGGATAGTGTAGAT
>CAJXPH010000348.1 GCA_913057765.1 uncultured Campylobacteraceae bacterium | reverse complement strand
GTCTCGTGGGCTCGGAGATGTGTATAAGAGACAGAGAAAATACAATTGACAAATCAAAAAAAACTTTTGATAATGCAATCGAAAGTGATAAATTTAAAGAATTTCAAAAAGACTTCAAATCAATAAAAGAACAAACAATTGAAAAATCAGAGGAAATAAAAAATACAACAATTCATAAGTTTGGAGCACTAACTAATGAAAATTGGTATTATAAAGCTGCCAATTCTTCTGATAATCTTTGTGATTCAATTCAAAGAGAAGATAAAGGTACTTCACAAAAAGTTGTAAAAGGACTAATAGGTAAAGTTGGTTTTGCTGGTACTACTGCTGGGATATTCTCAATTGCAGCTGCATTAGGAACAGCTTCTACGGGTACAGCTATTGGATCATTATCAGGTGCTGCATTTTCAAGTTCAGCTTTAGCATGGCTTGGAGGAAGTGTACTAGTAGGAACAGCAGTAGTAACAGTAGCAAGTGTTGCTGGAGGAATTGGAGCTGTTCTTGGAGCAAAGCATTTATCAAATAAATATCTATATGGAGAGAAAAGAGATAAAGAAAATGGTTTAACTTTAATGGAACAAAAGATAATAGAATCATGTCTATCTCTTTCTTGTACATTTAGACAACTAGATAAAAAGCAACAACCATTAGATATTATTAGTGCAAAGTCTTTATATGAGGATGTATTTCTTTCAATATCTAAGGAACTAGAACTTATTAAAGAATCTTCAACTGATTGGGAGCCTCTATCTAAAAGAAATCTTTCTAAAGCAATATATGAATTTGAAGAAATAGGTAATTTCTTGTCATCTTATATAGTAGATAACCCAGTAAAAATTGGTATATCAACTGCTGTAATCATGCAATTATTATCTGATGATTTAGATTCATTTAGTGATAATGAGTTACTTATTATAGAATCATTAAAAAGATCTAATAATGACTTAGAAAATGCATCTGTAGAGGATTTATCTGTGTATATTCAAAGCCTAGATCCGAGCCAATTAGAAGGTCTACATAATAATATAAAAGGGATATATCACGAAAAACTTTTTCAATTCAATGAGAATAATGATGGTGATGAATATATAGTTGAATTATTTGAAGAGACAAATCATTCCGGTGCTGATATAAAACTAATAAATGAATTAACTGGAGAAGTAAAAGAATTTCAATTAAAAGCTACTGATAGCTTATCTTATATAAATAAACACAATGATAAATATGAAGATATTGATGTAATTGCTACAGATGAAGTTTCTTCTAGACTTGATGATATCACAAGTAGTGGTATTAGCAATGAATCTCTTAATAATGATGTGGATGGATTATTTGAAACATTAGATGTTAGTAATAATACTACTTCAAGTATGAGTATTGCTGCTGTTGTATCTTTAGCCAAGAATATTAAAATATTAATAAAAGGTCAGGATATAAAAGAAGAGGAAAAAGAACAGTTAGTAAAAGAAGGCTTAGTTGCTGCAGGAGTTGCTGGTATCACTTCTCTTATTTTAAGTTTTTAAGTTTTTTTATTCAACATAAGTAAACTAAATATAAAGCCGATATTATAAGCTGTCAAGATGTTGCAAGGTCTTTCAACAAACTTCAACAAATAAAATAAAATACTTAAGAAAAAAGAAGCAAAAAAGAAATGATTGTCCTTTAAAAGATAAAGATTATTTATATTATTATAGAGATTATTTCTTTTTTTGGAACTTTATCGGATATTTCCAGTTTATATATTTTTTCGGATACACCCTGCTAGTTTCTCCGAAAAACAATAAAAAGAAGTTCCTACAATAATAAACTGTTAAAGAACTTCATATTTTATATTTTAATTTCAAAAAATCTCCATAAGTTGAAGTAAGTGATTGAACCGTAATACCCAGGCTTCTTGCAATTTTTGCTTTAACAATCTTTTTTCCTTCTTTTTTCTCTTTTAAGATAATCTTAATAATCTGTTTTTTTCTATCTTTTACTAATTTAGTTCTATTTAAACTAGCTTTTTTTGATCCGTTTACTAAACTATTATTTTGACATCTTTTATAAATAGAATTAGTTATTGATTTAATATGACTTATAGCTAAGGGCTTTGCACAAAGTGTATTGTTAATATTATTTGCAAAAGAAAATATATTTTTCTTTGTTGGCTTAGAGTAAGCAAATTCCCGACAACACAATAAAAATATAGAATTGTTTCTATATCCTATTATTATCTCTTTATATTTTGATACAAATAAAGAGCTCTTTTTATATGAAGTTAATTCATTATCAAATGATATATCTTTTAATGCATTGTTTAAATCATTAAGATCATATTTTTTGTGAGGATAAGCTATATATCTGTCTCTTATACACATCTCCGAGCCCACGAGACCAGAGAGGATCTC
>CAJXPH010000347.1 GCA_913057765.1 uncultured Campylobacteraceae bacterium | reverse complement strand
GAGATCCTCTCTGGTCTCGTGGGCTCGGAGATGTGTATAAGAGACAGCAATAAAAAAGAGGAAAATAATGAAGAATTATTTATTTTATATATCAGCAGGATTCTTGTTTACAGGTTGTTTCCATAATACAGAAAATCTAACATTTGACATAAAGAATAAAAAAGAACAAATATATTCAAGTAAAAAAGCAGAAAAAATTAATATCAATGAATTAATAAATGAAATTAAAGAATATAAAATAGTTTTTGTTGGTGATCATCACAATACTATTCCAACACATAATTTTTTAAATGAAGTATTAAAAGAGTTAGATAATCAAAAATACAATATACATATGGCAAATGAGTGGTTTACACCTAAACATAATCAATTACTTCTTGACTATACAACAAACAAAATAGATAGTTTAACTTTAAAAGAAAAAAGAAACTGGGATAAATTTACTAAATATAAATGGAATATAGTTGAAAAATTATACGAAACAGTTAAAGATTCAAAAGGTAAACTTTATGGAATAAACTTAACAAAAGAACAAAGAAAAAAAATATCTTTAAAAAAAATAGATACTATGACTAAAGAAGAATTATTTTTTTATAACTCTTTAGATTTAGATGTTTATCCTCATAAAAACCTTGTCAAACCATACTTTAAACACTGTGATAAAATGCCTACAAAATCTGATGAAGCGTGTGAGAATAGAATGTATAGAGTTCAAGTTGCTTGGGATACCTATATGGCAGAACAAGTAAATAAACTTGCTAAAAATATATTAAAGAAACCAAAAGATATACTCATTGTTTTTGCAGGAGCTATGCATATTGAAAAAAATCTAGGTATCCCTCTTCGATTTTCTAGATTAAATAATACTCCATATGTGACATTATCCAATTATAAAATCATAAAAGATGAAGATATCTTAATTCCTATTAACAAAGCAGATATTCTTTACATATATGAATAATTATAGATGAAGGCATTAATAAAACTTAGTTTAGAGAATAAATCTCTAAACCACCTATTATTTTTATTCTTAATCGTTCTTGCCTATTTTTCATATACAAATGTAGCAAAAGAAATGTTTCCACCTAGTTCTCTTGATAAAATTGTTGTTCAAGGAGTTTATCCAAACTCAGATAGTGCAACTTTAGACAAGTTAATAGTTAAAGACATTGAAAAAATATTATTAGATAATCAAAACTTAGAAGATGTAAATACACTTATTACAAATGGCAGTTATCATGTAAATGCATCAATAAAAGACAATAGTAAAAAACAAAAATCAATAAATAATATAAAGAACCTACTTGAGACATTAAAAGATGATTTACCAAGTGATATGGATATCCCTAACGTTGAGACAGTTGAGAGTTATTTTCCACTTCTAAATCTATCTATCTCATCAAATACCAATCCAAAGTACATTGAAGTTGGAAAAGAATTAGTTGAAGATATAAAAAAACTAAAAAATCTTTATAGTGTTAAACTAAATGCCAACTATGATTCTTTACTTACTATAACATTAGATGATAAAAAACTTAGTGCTTATGGATTAGCAAAAAATAAAACGATAGCTCAAATCAATGCATTATATTCTTTATTTCCCATTGGTAAAATTCATTCAAAAAAAGAAACATATTATATAAATACAAGAAATACAAATATCGAGATAGAAAAAATACTCAATACCCAAATCAATATAGATAATATTTTAGTATTAGTAAAAGATATTGCGACAATAAAATATTCCTACAAAGAAAAAGATGTCATTACAAAAACTAATGGTAAAGAATCTATAACTATTAATATTAAAAAAGACAAAAGTGGCGATAGTATATTTTTATCTAAACAAATAAGAACAATACTCGATGATTATAAGTCTGAATATAATGATATAAATTTTAATATATTAAGTGATAGCTCATTTTGGATAAAAACAAGACTTAATGTAATTACTTCAAATATCATAATTGGGTTAATTCTACTATTTCTTGCAATATGGTTATTTGTCTCACTTAAAATTGCATTAGTGGTAATCCTTGGAATTCCAATAAGTTTTGCATTTGGATTAATAGGACTTGATTTTTTTGAAGGTTCGTTAAATACATTGTCTATGATTGGAGTACTTCTTACTTTAGGAATTCTTGTAGATGAAGCAATCGTAGTAAGTGAAAATATCCATCGACATCAAATGCTTGGAAAAGATTTAACACAAGCGTGTATAGATGGGACAGTTGAAGTTATGCCAATCTTATTTGCTTCCATGTTAACAACTATTATTGCATTTAGCCCACTGATGATGTTATCTGGTGGGCTGGGAGTCTTTATAAAAATTATTCCATTAATAGCTGTCTCTTATACACATCTGACGCTGCCGACGAAGAGGATAGTGTAGA
>CAJXPH010000346.1 GCA_913057765.1 uncultured Campylobacteraceae bacterium | reverse complement strand
TACGAGATCCTCTCTGGTCTCGTGGGCTCGGAGATGTGTATAAGAGACAGTGCTAAGAAATCCTTTTCATGTTTCCTAAGATTCAACATTTCTATATTTAGATCTTTTACGTATTTCTCCATGATTGCAAGCTCATGTAATTCATCCATATCATGACTTTCTATTAATGCAACAAGTAAAAAACTTAGTGAAACAAAAATTGATAGGCTAATTAGTTTTGCTTTTATTGAAAGGTTTTTAAGCATAGGGGATCCTTATAATGTACGATTTAATAAAATCTTATAGTAAATAGTTATTATATTTTATTAATAGCTACGTTATGAATATTTATTAAATTATTTTTAAGAATTATTAGAATAGATTTTTTTTAGCTTTCTTAATTAATTTTTTTATAGCTTTTAGTTTTTTCTCGAATTCTTTCTTTTCTTCATCTTTTGCATTTTTTAATTTCTTTTGTAAAGTCTTTTTTTTCTCAAAAAGTTTTTCTATTAAAGAATTAATCTCTTTTGAATTCTTTTCAATCTCTTTTTTATCTGAAGAAAAAAAGTCTTCAATACTTTTGATAAGTTTATTTAACTTCATCTGCTTCTCCTAATAATCTTAGTTTTTCGTCTCTAATAAATAATATATTACCTATTCTTAAAAGATTTTTACATATGTTATATGCATTTGTTGAGTCATTAATCAATGAAGTTGCCATCTTTGAAGTTATTTTTTCATTTCTGATTAATTCATCAATCCGTCCACTATTAATGATATCTAAATTTTGTAATCTATCTTTATCAACTTGTATTAATGTTGAAATTTCAATTTCATCGTGTTTTGTGTCTTTTAATTGGTTTACTTCAAATATAAATGTAGTAAGTTCTTCTTTTATTAAAAGATACTCTTTTTTGATTGATTGGTTTTTACTGTTTAAATAAAAGTCCATATTTTTTTGTATATCTCGTGTATCTTTCAAGATCTTTACAATAATATTGGAAGCTATTTTTAATTGAGCTATATATTCAGTTTGCTCTTTATTCATATTTTGTTGAGAAATTAATGTAAATTCTATAATCTCACTATATAAATTTTTTAAATCATTTTGATAGATGTCATTTAAATCTATATCAATTCTTGTAACAGGTTTTGAGATTATTTTTTTTATATCTTCTTTTGTTTTTAATTCACTCGTATGTATAGAAAGAGCATGTAGTATAGCTTTTTGAGCATTATCATAAAGATGTATGATTTCTTTTTGAATTGATACCATTGCATTGTATGGAATTTTTATATTTGCATTATCAAGATATTTAGGTTTAGATGCTTTTTTGACTTTTATAGAAATAAATTTTTTAGACATTTTAACAATGAATCCAATAAATGGGAAGAGTATTACAATTCCAAGAAGATTAAATATTGTATGAAATAATGCAAGTTTCATTGAATAATTATCCTCATCAATTCCAAAATATGGAGCTAAAAAATCTACAAAATCTTTAAGTATATATATTAAAAATACTGCAATTAAACCGGTTATGATATTAAAAACAAAATGTCCAAATGCTAATCTCTTACCATTTTGATTTGAGGTGAGAGAGCCAATAACAGCGGTTACTGTTGTACCAACATTTGCACCAATTGCCAGAGCTAATGCATCAATATATAAGATATTTGCTCCAGCAAGGGCAGTAATTATAATTGCCATGGTGGCACTACTTGATTGAATTACAACTGTTGCAATTGCTCCAATAAGAATATAGAGTAATATACCAGGTATACCGCCAATTGAATAAGAAGCTAAGTCAATTGCACTTCTTAAGGTATCAAACCCATCTTTCATGTATGAAATACCTAAAAAGATAAATCCAAGTCCTAATAATATGTTTCCAAGACCAATATATGTATTGTTTTTTGAGAATCTAAATATTACACCAAATATTATCATTGGCATTGCATACATAGATATCTTTATTTTCAATCCTAACGCTGCAACAATCCATGCAGTAGTCGTACTCCCAAGGTTTGCTCCAAAAACTATCGCCATACCTTGAGTTAATGATATTAATTCAACAGATAAAAAAGATATAACTATTACTGAAATTAGTGATGAACTTTGTACTATGGAAGTTGTTAAAAAACCTGTGAAAACTGAGGTATACAAATTTTTTGTAAACTTTTCGAGCACGGTTTCAAGAGTCCCTCCCGAAAATAGTTTAAATCCATCTTCCATAAAATGCATACCAATTAGAAAAATAGCAATACCTGAAAGAATAATTTTGATATTTTCTTGAGATATCACATAAAATGCAGTAATAATTAATAATAATATAATAAGTACTTTTTTAAACATTAATATATACCTTATGTAAATAAAAAATTGTTTTCATTTACTTATTTTAGATTTATTCCTGTCTCTTATACACATCTGACGCTGCCGACGAAGAGGATAGTG
>CAJXPH010000345.1 GCA_913057765.1 uncultured Campylobacteraceae bacterium | reverse complement strand
TTCGTCGGCAGCGTCAGATGTGTATAAGAGACAGGACAAGTAATGATTCGAAACTTATTCAAAAAAATAACTGCAGATGATATTTTAGAAGAACTAATTAAGAGCTCTTTTAAAGAGAGTAAAATTAAATCAATGTTACAGCATATAAATATTAATCATAAAAATCAAAACTTACAAACTTTTTTACATTTAATTATTACTCAAAACCGTATAGAATCAGTAAGATGGCTTTTAGAAAATAATATAAACTATAATGCATCAGATATTTTTGGTGATACACCAATGATATTAGCATCAAAATATGGATATTCAGACGCAATTATTGAATTATTAAAAAAAGAAGATATAAATGTTGATTATGAAGATCATAATGGCTATACAGCAATAGATTTTGCAATATTGAATAATCATTTTAGCGCATATAAAAGGATAAAGTCTCGTATTCATGATATAAATAAGAGAAATAAAGAAAACCTAACAATCCTGCATTTAGCGATAAAGTCTGAAAACTATAAAGTAATAGATGATTTATTTTCTGACCAAGATTTTGATGTTAGCAATGAATTATTATTTTACCAATACTCATATATTAATAACACTATGTTAAACAAAATTCTAAGCAGATTTGAAAACCTTAATATAAAAGATTCATTAGATAGAAATGTTTTATTTTATGTAGTACAAAATGGTTGTGAATGTGAAGATATTTTTAATTCTTTAATAAAGAGAGAATTAGAGATTGACTGTATAGATAAAGAGGGAAATAATGTACTTTTACATTTAATAGAATTCATTTTAAAAAAAGAAGAGACATTTTTTGAAGAAGAACCAGAAGATTTAAAAAGGCACCAAAATGAAATTAAAAATCTTATAAATTTCATACCTATTATTTTAGAAAAAAACACTAACACTTTTATATGCAATAATAAAAATGAAACAATATTATCTTTACCTGCAAAAGCAAATAATATTACTATATTAAACACTTTATTTGAATATGAAGTACATATAGACATTTTAAATAGAGATAAAGATACTGCATTAAGTACTATCATAACAAAAGGTATTAACTATGCAGAGATTATATATTTATTACTAGATTATGGAGCAAACGCAAACATAAAAGACAAGAATGAAAAAACAGTTATTGAAAAATTAATTGATGCTATTTTAATTATAAAAAATGGAAAAAAAGCTAAAAATTCTGAGAAAAGAGAATTGGATTTTAGTACAGACTATAATGCTATATTAGAAGCTGTTCTATTTAATACTGATGTAAACTTGTCTTTGTTAAATTCAAAAGAAGAACCATATATATTTGAAATATTAAGATATGGAAATATTGATTTGCTAAAAGTCTTAGTTAAGCATGGAGCAGATATAAACCAAACAGATATTGATAGTAATAATATCATTTATAAATATATGGAAGAAAACAAGACTTTTAAAAGAGATAGCGAACAAAGAGAGTATCACAATAATTTGCAAACAGTGATAATGATGGGAGCAAATGTAAATGCAAAAGATTCCTATGGAGGAATAACTTTACATAAAGCAATTTTGGATTGTGATATGGCTACAATAAAACTTCTTCTACATTCTGGTGCAGATATGTATGCTATTGATAATAAAGGAAGAAATATTGTCCATAATGCTATATGGAAGAACAATATAAAAGTATTTAAACTAATTTATTCTTACAATAAAACATTATTAAATGAACCAGATAAATTTGGCGTTCTAGCAATAAACTATGCAGCATTTCTAGGTTATACAAGCTTGGTTTTAGAATTGATTGAATTAAATACCTATATAAATAATCCACATAGAAAAAGTAAATATATTTTAAATTTTCTAAAAAAGTTTCATAAAAATTTAAAACCTCTAGTAGAAGAAGCCAGAACTAAATCTCAGAAAATTAAAATAAAAAGTTTAATTGATAATATGAAAAAAGAGTTTTCGATAGAAGATTAACTCTTTTTTTCATTTAATAAGTTTTTTGCAAAAGTATATGCATCGTCAGTAATATTTTCACCACTAATCATTCTTGCAATTTCATCAATTCTAGCTGTGTTATCAAGTTTTTTAACACTCGATATTCCATTTTTCTTATCTACTAAAAAATGTTGTTGAGCAGTCGAAGTCAATTGTGGTTGATGTGAGATTGCAAATATTTGATAAGATTTTGATAATTTATTTAAAACTGTTGCAATAGCAGAACTCTCTTTTCCACTTAAATTTGCATCGATTTCATCTAAAAAAAGTATTCCATTTTCAATAATATCAAATTCGCTTATTGATGTTAATAAAGCAAGTCTAAGACGATTGAACTCACCACTACTGATTGTTTCTAAATTAACACCATTTAATTCAAAAACTATTTCATCAATACCATTTTTATCTAAATCTTTTAAAACAAAATTCATTTTTGCATTTGAAAGGTATAAATACTTTAGATAATGATTGA
>CAJXPH010000344.1 GCA_913057765.1 uncultured Campylobacteraceae bacterium | reverse complement strand
GAGATCCTCTCTGGTCTCGTGGGCTCGGAGATGTGTATAAGAGACAGGCATATGTGTGTCCACATAGTTATTAGTCTCTCTCCTTTTTTATTAAGAGGATACCACTTTCTAAATATTTTTTCTGGTTCATTTTGTATTGTATACAAAACTTTTTTTTGTATCTCAATTTCTGGATAAAATAATTCTAAAGGATTAGATGATTTATTAATTTCTTCTATTGTCCATCCAAATACTTTTTCACACTCTTTATTCCAAAGAATACACTTACCATTTTTATCAAAAGAATCAATTAAAATAGGAGCAACTTCAAATAATATTTTTGATGTTTCTTCACTTTGTTCTAACTCATGAATTTTTATATCTAGGGAATTGTTTAAATTATTTATTTCAGTGGTATCAAAACTATAAACAAGTATTTTATTAGAATTCCGAGAGCCCCTTAAATTCATGGAGTAATAGCTATTATTAACAGTAATAGTTACAATCTTTTCTTGATTGTTATCAATCATATTGTATATTTCTTTCCTCTTAAAATCAGGGATAATATCTTCAATTCTTATAATATGGGGTAATTGTTTTCTCTTTGCTTCGTTAGCTGAGCAAATTTCACCCTCTCTATTAAAAGCAAATATTGGTTGTTTATTATACTTGGGAAAGTCTATTAACTGTGCCTGTTTTAAATTTAATTCATCTAGTTTATTCTTTAATATTATATTTTCTTGCAAGATTAGATTATCATTATTTTCTACTTCATTTATTATAGGAGCATCTTTTTTACGACACCATTCATTCCATCCTGCAAAATATATCCTTATATTTTTATAACCCAACCTTCTAAGCGCAATATAACTATTTGAAAGTCTAGCACCTTTAAAACAGTACAGTACAATATTATCATCTTCTTTTATCCCTTTTTTATCAAGTTCTAACTGTATGTTCTCTAATGATTTTACACTTAACATATCGGAAGTTATAAACTCATACCATTCAATCCAAACAGCATTTGGGATTCTTCCTTTATTTGGTGCATAATTAATACCATAAGGAGAAGAACTAATTCCTATCCATTCATCTTTATCACGTACGTCAAGCTTAATTATAGAATCATCTTTAATGATATTCATCATTTCATTGAAATCAACAAAAAAATTCTCATCAATATTTAAAATAAAGTCTTTTGGTTTATTTTGTATAAATTCAACAGTTGTTTCAAAATTATTTTGACACCAAGAGTAGTATCCACCCTCTAAAACTTTTATTTTTTCTTCATTGTGACCCAAATATTTTAAAATGGACAATCCTCGTGGAGACATTAATGTATATTTATTTTCATAAAATACCACTGTATCCTTTGAACTAATTCCTGCTTTGGAAAAAATATCTTTATAAAAATTTACAAAATCTTCTTTCTCTATATTTGTAGTGAGCCCTTCAGGTAAGTATGTAAATATTTCAGGGATATTAATTGCATTAACAATATGTCCATTAGAATATTCATCAAGATCTCTCACATCTATAAGAATGACATTTTCTTTTTTATTCATTAATGTATTTAGTTTTTTTGAAGTAATCATAAAGTTTATATTGCTAGTCATAAAATATCCATCTTATTTTTTAAGTAATACATTAATAATTATAATATTAATATACTAGCGTTTTACTTATGTTTTATTTTAATAATTAAACCATGAATTATGCTATCGTTTCTTTTACAAAAAGACTAATATTCAGTCTATAATAGTGGAATAAGAAGTTAAGGCGGTTTTCTTAATTTATAATTTCATATTAAAGAGGTCAATTCAAACTGGCAGACAATATCGGATTCGAACCGACGGTAGATCACTCTACGCTACCCTTCCAAGATAGTGGATTAAACCAGCTCTCCCAATTGTCTAAATAAGTGTTAAAAAGAATTACCTAATTAATTTACAGAAGTATACTATTAATACTATTTTTGTCTTCTTATTAATCTAGTATTTACCTCTTCTTCTATCATTTTTTCATCATTTGTAGTAATAAATTTGACAGTATCTGGAAGAATGATATTTTTATTATTTAAGTATTCAGGGTGTTCTGTTGTTAATATTTTATATTGATCAATTACATTTGATTTATATTCATCAAAATTCTTTTGCTCTTGTTCACTTAATTCTGAGGCATTCTTTGCAACATATAGTAAGTATTTTAAAGATCCATTGATATATTTATGAGCAGTCTCATAATCATCAAGTTTAAAACAAAGTATAGTTTTCATAACATAATAAGTAGGTAGTATTTTAAAAAGAACAAGATTATCTTCAAAATTCTTACACTGTTCTAACAATAGCTCATAATTTGTAGTTTCTTTTTTACAAATTTCTGTTGAGATATTATCAAAAAGAAATGCATCTTCTTTCATATATTCATTTAAAGTTAAATTTTCTGACATTGTTTATACCCTGTCTCTTATACACATCTGACGCTGCCGACG
>CAJXPH010000343.1 GCA_913057765.1 uncultured Campylobacteraceae bacterium | reverse complement strand
GATCTACACTATCCTCTTCGTCGGCAGCGTCAGATGTGTATAAGAGACAGAATTAGACGTATGCAGGAGAATAAATGAGATTTTCTCAAAAGATAGCTATAGTTACTGGTGGTTCAACTGGAATAGGTAAAGAAACTATTGCAAAACTGAATAATGAAAAAGCAAAAGTTTATAATTTTGATGTTGTTGAAGTTGAAGATTCAAATAGCATTTTTATTAAATGTGATGTAAGTAATTACACTCAAGTTCAAGATGCCGTTAAAAAAGTCTTTGAAAAAGAAGGAAAAGTGGATGTTCTTTTTGCAAATGCAGGGGTTCATTTATTTGCTAATATTGAAGAAACAAGTATTGATGAGTTTGAAAAAATACTTTCTATAAATATAAAAGGAATATATTATATTCTGAAAGAAGTAATTCCTATTATGAAAGAACAAAATAAGGGAAGTATCCTTCTTATGGGCTCTGATCAATCTTTTGTTGGGAAAGGTAAGAGTTCAGCTTATGGTATGACAAAAGGTGCAATTGGTCAACTTACAAAAAGCACTGCAATTGATTATGCAGATTATAATATAAAAGTAAATTGTATTTGTCCGGGAACAATTGATACTCCTTTACTGGATAAAGCAATAAATAGCTTTCAATCTTTAACAGGTATGGCAAACGAAGAGATTAAAACTTTACTAGAAGAAGCACAACCAATTAAACGAATTGCCCAGCCAAGTGAAATAGCAAATGTTGCTTGTTATTTATTATCAGATGAAAATAGTTTTATGACTGGTGCTTTAGTTCCTGTTGATGGTGGATATTCTTGTCAATAAATACATTGCTAAAGAGGATATTAAATTTCCTCTTTATCATTAGTTAATTTTTATTTATTCTTATAAGGTTTTTTCGTACTTAATCTACTATCAACTAATCCTCGACCTACTGTAAAGTGATATAGGGATTGAAAATGATTTGTTTTTAATCCTAATGTATCATGAAGTATGTCATCTAAGAAACATCCTATACCTGTAGCTGATAGTTGTAGTGTAGTTGTTTCTAAGTATAACTGTTGTCCAACAGCTCCACAATCCCAATAGAGTTGTTTATATCTTGATGCACCATATTTTTCTAATTGGTTTGAAAACTCTGCTAACATTCCTAAAGTAAAGGCTCCATCGCTAGCTATATCTTGATTACATGAAATTGCTTTTGATATAAATTTACAATCATTTTCTTCAAGTTTATATAATTCTCCTGCATTTGTATCTATTTTTTCCCATAGAAAACACTCTTTAAATAAACTTTGTAGTTGTATTTTATGTTCACTATTACGAACTAGTATATAAAGTCCAGATTCAATATCTTCTACGCTATGTACGAAAATTACTAAGTGAATAGCAGAACTATTTGATTTAACAGATCCTATAATAGTTTCAAATTCTTTTTTTGTAATTGTGCAATTATCTTTATTCATAATTTGAGCAGACCGTCTTTTTAAAACTATATCTTTTGATAGAAAAGATGTTTCTCTATAAGGGTTTACTTCATATTTATCATTTGTATATTTTTTTGTATCTAAATCATCGCTTAATGTTGCATCTTCTATTTCTTCTAAGATATCCCATTTATGCCAGTCTTGACTTAGTTGATTTGCTTTTCCTTCAAACTTCTCTTGAAGTGATTCTCTAATTTTAGTAATGTTAATTGATTCATTATTTGAATTATCTGCTAATGAAACTTTTAATAACATATCTGGAAGTTCTCTTTCTTCAGGAACATATCTAGTGATTTGGTCGAATCCAATTAAGTTTTGAAGTTCTGAATCTTTTGTATTTAAAACTTCTATTTTCCATCCTAAGATTAAAGCAGAAATTTCTAAAGCTTTTAGTGCATGTCCACAATCAAGTTGTGTATATCTCCAAGACCGCTCTCCATATTTCCAAGCTTCTCTCCAAACAATAGAAGACAAACATATTAAAAAGCTATCTACTGGTAAAGATAGCTTTCCCTTTGCACTTGAAAGTAATTCTAATTCATGCTCTTGTGGAGAATAGTGATGAAGTCCATCTTCTACACCTTGAATATCCTTAGAGATTATATAAGCTTCACTAGGCTGTAAATTACCACTTGAGGCATTACACCTTAAAGCCCAAGACTGGTCTCCATATTCTTTAATGGCTGCAAGTCCAAGAGAAAATTGAAAAAATTGTGATAAAGCTTCTATACATAAAGGAGCAGAAAGTCTATTTTCTCTTTCTTGATTAAATATTTGACTGTATTCTAATGTCTTATTCTCAAAGGATAATGGGAATTGAGTTTTTTTAGTATCAGAATATGTTCTATATGGATTTGGCTGTGTTGCCCAATCCATATATCCTAAAGATCTTGCATATCTTTTCTGTGAATGTTTTGTATTATTGTGATAGGTATAAACCATTTGTAAATTTTTATTCATGCGATATGTTAACACCTGTCTCTTATACACATCTGACGCTGCCGACGAAGAGGATAGTGTAGAT
>CAJXPH010000342.1 GCA_913057765.1 uncultured Campylobacteraceae bacterium | reverse complement strand
TCTTCGTCGGCAGCGTCAGATGTGTATAAGAGACAGATTTAAAATAGTTGGTAAATTTTTTTCATTTACGTCAATTGTAATTTTTGCCATTAATTAAATCCATTCTAACTTAATTTTATTAGGATTTTACCGATATTTAGATTAAAACTGTGACAATCATTTTATAATTTAATATGTTTTAGTCACAAAAATTAGAATAGTATTCTTTTTTTTATTTACATTGGAATTGTAATAACAAATTTAGCACCCTTATATCTAATCCTATCATAAGTATACGTGACATTTTTAACTTCAATTGTTCCTTTTAAAAGTTTTCTAATTATATCTTGACTCATGTATAAACCTATACCTGTTCCCTGAGATTGGTGCTTTGTCGTAAAATATGGCTCAAAAATTCTATTTAATATATTTACAGGTATTCCTCTTGCATTATCTTTTACTTCAATTATCAATTTCTCTTGATTAATATATGTATCTATAAATATCAATTTTTTTCCATTTTCTAAATTAAGTAATGCATCATTAGAATTGTTTAGCAAGTTAATAAGAACTTGGATAAGTTCATTTTCATATGAGTTAATTGTTATATCTTTAATGTTTTGTACTATTTCAATTTCTTTTGATGTAAATTGTGAACTTATAAGATTTAATGCTTTAGTAATGGTATTAGAAATTACAAATTCTTTAGATATTTTATTTTTTGGACTAAAGAAACTCTTAAAATCCTCTATTGTTTGAGAAAGATATTGTGCAGAATCGTTAATTGAATCCATCGTTTTATTGAAATTTTCATCAGTTAATGTATCCATCTGTTTTTGTAGTTTTATACCTGTAGAGGCAGTTGAAATAATTGATAATGGTTGTCTCCATTGGTGAGCAATATTTCCTAACATTTCACCCATTGCCGCTAGTTTACTTTGTTGATAAAGAATTTCTTCTTGATATTTCTTTTCTATTTCTAAATTTTTATTATCTGTAATATCTTGAATTGTACCAACAATAATATTATTTCTATTATCAAGGTTAACTCGAATCTCTACCCATCTAGTTTCATTGTTTGGTCTTGTTATTCTAAAGGTATCCTTATCTTGTTTTTTTGTATTTATACATTTTTCTAAAAAAGATTCAAACCTATTGATATCATTCCTAACTAAAATTTCCTTCATTGATAAGGAAGTTAGCACAATATTTTTATCTTTAATTCCCAATATATTCAATACCTCTTTAGAGTATTCACAAATATCATCAGTGGGGTTCCATTTCCAGTTTCCTATTCTTGCAACTTTTTGTGCTTCTAATAGAGTTTCTTTTTGTTCTAGATTTTCTAAAACTTTTGTTTCTAAGTTTTTTTTATAATCAATGAGTCTAGATGTTATTTTTCTTGAAATATAAAATGATAATAAGCCAAAAAATATTGTGACTATGAAGCTGATATAAATAATTTGTTTTATAGATTCATTTTTAGATTCATTTAGTAAAAGTTTTCTCTCTTCTATTTGCATATTTAGATTATCTAAGTAAAACCCTGTACCTATAATCCAATCCCATTCTTTAAAATATTTTACATAAGAAATTTTTTCTCTATATAAATCTTTAGCATTGGGTTTAAATTTCATTTCATAAGAAATAAATCCCATGTTACTCTTTTTTGCAAAACTGATTACATCTTTTACAAAATACTTACCTTTTTTATTTTGCTCATTTATTCTATTTATTCCAACTTTATTTTGATCATAGTGTGATAAAGCATTACCTTTAGAGTCAATAATAAAAATATAACCATCTTCATCAAATCTTATTTTATTTATTCTTTTCAATAGTCTTTCTTTAATCTCATTTTCAAAATCTTCTGTATATTCCCCTGTTCCAATTACAACATCATATGGTTCAAAATATTTATAAAAAGCAATTTTTTCATAGGGTTTTTTTTCTTTTGCATTTTTATACCAGTAATAAGTATCAAATCGCTCGGTTTTTGCTTTAATAGTTTCTACCATGGTTTTTACTAAGAAGTATCCATTAACATCTTTTACATTGAGAAGATTTTTATTTTCTATTTTTTTATTTAAAGGTTGAAGAAGATTGTATCCACGAATATCATTTATAAAAAAATAGCCTCGTCCATTATTGAATATTATACTACCTAGAGAATTTTTAATCATACTAAAAATATATGATTTATCTGTACTACTTATCGTGTCATTATATATATTTGTAGCAACATTATGTGCTTCATATACTCTACTTTTTATTTCTTCTTCTAATAGTTCTTTTGAGGCTATTTTCTCTTCTTCTATCTCTCTATATATTCTTTCTATTTCATTTTCAATTCTTTTTTTATTACTATCTAAATAAGTCTCCTCAACTAAACCTATTTCTTTTTTAAAAATTGTATTTTTTTCATAGATTAATGCTTGAGTGATGAATAATGCAAAAACAATGACAAAGAAAATAGGTCCAAATTTGATTATATTTAAAACATATTTCTCGTCTTTAAGAATTTTCAATAGAAACCTTTCTAATTA
>CAJXPH010000341.1 GCA_913057765.1 uncultured Campylobacteraceae bacterium | reverse complement strand
AGATCTACACTATCCTCTTCGTCGGCAGCGTCAGATGTGTATAAGAGACAGATTCCATATTTAGAAGAATATGATTATTTTATTATCTCTACTAAAACAATTAAGCATTATGAACAATTAGTATTTTTAGAAAGTAAAGTATCAAATAAAATCTTTTTTTGTGAAAAACCTCTCTTTGAAACAAAAAGAAAGTGTTTGATAAAAAAGAATTCTATTTACGTAGGTTATGTATTAAGATTTCATCCTTTATTAGAACAGCTTAGCGTGGAGTTAAAAAATCAAAAAGTAATTAATGTTAATGTTAATTGTGGTCAGTATTTACCTACTTGGAGATCTGATATTGATTATTTTGAATCGTATAGTTCTAAAAAAGATGAAGGAGGAGGTGTTCTTCTTGATTTGAGTCATGAAATAGATTATATTCAATGGCTTTTTGGAAAACTTGAAACAATAAAAAGCCTTCAATTAAAAATATCGGATTTAAAAATAGACTCTGATGATATTACAACTTTAATAGGAAAGACAGATCAGGATGTTATAGTTAATCTTTCAATTGATTATATTAATAAAATTACTTATAGAAAAATATTAATTAATACTATTGATAATAGTTACGAACTAGATTTTATAGCTAATTATTTAAGAAAAAAAGATAAATATAATAATGAAAATATAATAAAATGTGATAATTTAGAGCGAAATGATATGTTTAAATCTATGCATAAATCAATTCTTACAGATAAAAATAATATTTGTAAATTTGATGAAGCATTATCTGTTATGGATACAATATATAAAATTCAGGAGCAAAACAAATGAAAAATGTACTGTGTACAATATGTGCTAGAGGTGGTAGTAAAAGTGTAAAAAATAAAAACATTAAAAATATTAATGGTAAACCTCTAATTGCTTATACTATTGAGCAAGCAAAAGAATCACAATTATTTGATCATATTGTTGTCAGTACAGATTCAGATGATATTGCAAATATTGCAAAAGAGTATGGAGCAGAAGTTTTTTTTAAGAGATCGAAAGAAATGGCTTCTGATACAGCTGGTAAGCTTGATGTAATTAAAGATGCTTTTATAAAAAGTGAAGTACATTATAAAAGAAACTATGATTATTTAGTTGATTTAGATGCAACTGCACCATTAAGAAATGTTGATGATATTATCAAATCATTTGAACAATTTATAGAAAATGAAAATGATAATTTAATTACAGCAATGCCAAGTAGAAGAAGTCCTTACTTTAATCTTGTAGAAGTAAATAAAGAAGGTAAAGTTAAGTTGTCTAAGACTTTAGATAAGAATGTTGTAAGAAGACAAGATGCTCCTGAGAGTTATGATATGAATGCTTCTATATATATATGGAAAAGAGATATAATACTTACTGAAAATAGTATTTTTTTAGAAAAGACAGGTTTATACGTTATGCCGGAAGAACGTTCTATTGACATTGATAATCCACTTGATTTTGATTTTGTAGAATTTATATTAGGAAAACAAGATGCTTAGTAAAAAAGTAATTGTTATAACTGGTGGTGCAGGACTTATTGGAAAAGAATTTGTAAAAGCAGTTATTGAGAATAATGGTATTGCTATTATTGCAGATATTAATAAAGAATTAGGTATCCAAGTAAAAGAATCTTTGTCTAAAGAACTAAAAACTATGGATATTGATTTTGTTACTTTAAATATTACTTCGAAAGAATCTATAATTCAATGTATTGAATATTTAGATAAGAAATATGGAACTATTGATGCTTTAATTAATAATGCATATCCTAGAAATAAAAATTATGCAAGACATTTCTTTGATGTAGAATATGAAGATTTTGTTGAAAACTTGGGTCTTAATTTAGGTGGTTATTTTACTACTTCTCAACAATTTGCAAAATATTTTAAACAACAAAGTCATGGTAATATTATTAATATATCTTCAATTTATGGAATTACTGCTCCCAAGTTTGAAATTTATGGTAATACTTCGATGACCATGCCTGTTGAGTATGCAGCAATTAAATCAGGTTTAATTCATTTAACAAAATATATGGCAAAATATTTTAAAGGCCTTAATATAAGAGTTAATACATTGAGCCCTGGTGGAATTTACGATAGTCAACCTGAAGAATTTTTGAAAAAATATAAAGAGTTGTGTTTAAATAAGGGTATGTTAGATAAATCAGATTTAAAAGGTACCTTAGTTTATTTATTAAGTGATATGAGTCAATGTGTGAATGGACAGAATATTATAGTTGATGATGGGTTTACGTTATAGTTTTAATATGAAAAAAAAGGTAAATATTGCAATATGCATAAATTTAGTTGATAATTTATATTTGGATGTTAAAAAGTCTTTAAAATACTTAGAAAATAATAATATAAGTTTTTTAAAGAATAATCAACCTTATTCACATATTACTTTATGTGTAGGAAAAATTGATATATTAGATTTAGATTTAATAATATTAAAATTAAAAAATCTTTTATCTAGTTACTGTCTCTTATACACATCTGACGCTG
>CAJXPH010000340.1 GCA_913057765.1 uncultured Campylobacteraceae bacterium | reverse complement strand
ATCTACACTATCCTCTTCGTCGGCAGCGTCAGATGTGTATAAGAGACAGGTAATGATTAGGCCAGATTTATTATCTGGCTTGTTTGTAATGGCGGCCTTATTATTAAGGAATAAATTTATATATATGTTTTTATTAACTATCCTATATGGTCCTTTCTATTATTTATTTTTTTTATATACAGGATCATTGGGATTAGTTTTTTTGATTCAGCAAAAATGGAAAAACTTTTTTGCAATTTTATTTGCATCAATAATCATTTTAGGTTTTTTTCTAATCCATGATATGAAAGGATATCTTGAAACTATATATTTCATTTTAAACGATCAAACTCTTAGAATGGGCCTAGCGGTAAAAGAAGGCCAGCCAATATTTGAGGTTTTATCTTATCTCGATTATTATATTTTATTACCAGTATTTTTAGGTATTTCATTCTTTGTAATTTATAAAAATTACGAATATTTTAAAAATAATGCTTTAGCAAGTTTTTTATTAATCACATCTATTCTATGGATTAATCAATATCGATATTTTCATCTTTTCATGCCAATTATTTTTGTTTATGCATTTTCTTTAATTATGAATATAAATAAAAAGCATTTTTTTTATATCCTAAGAAAATATCAATTAGGTCTTAAAAAATATTTTTCTTATTCTAAAAATAAAAAACTATTTTATATAATTGCAATTCCTTATAGTATTGTAATGTTGGGTTACATATATAGTTTTCAATCAGTTAATAATAAAGTTGAAAAAGGAAAAGTATTTCAAAATAAGATTTATGATAATAAAATTATACTATCAAATAAAATGGATGCTGAAATGTTCAGTGCTTTATATTATAATCCAAAAATTAAAACAATACCAAGTTGTAGCATTGGTTGGTTTAATCACGAAAATAAAGATATGAAAAAACTATATATTAAAATGAATGGGCCATATGGACTAAATGAAGAAGAATTATCTTCATTAATAGAAAATGTAAATGCGGATTTTTATTTTCATTATACAAAAACAAGTACAAAGAATTTAAATATATCAAAACTAGAGAAACTAGGTATAATTGCAAAAACTATACTAAAAGATAAAATAGTATTTGAGATAAGAAAACAAAATGAATAATATTGCAATAATTCTCCCTTCATATAATGAAGAACTAACTATAAAAGAGACTATTTTAAGTTTCTATAATGAATTACCAAACTCAAAGATTGTGGTAATTGATAATAACTCGGATGATAAGACTTCTCTAATTGCAGAAAAAACATTCAGTGAATATAATATAAATGGACTTTTGTTAAAAGAAAAAAGACAGGGTAAAGGTAATGCAATTAGACATGCATTTAAAAAAATTGATGCCGATATATATATTATGGCTGATGCAGACATGACTTATCCTGCTAATGAAATACATAAGTTAATCAAACCTATTATTGAAGAAGATATTGATATGTGTGTAGGGGATAGGATTAGTTCCGGAAGTTATAAAAAAGAAAATAAAAGACTTCTTCATAGTTTTGGAAATAGATTAGTCCAAAATTTAGTTAACAAATTGTTTAATGCCAACATAACTGATATTATGAGTGGATATAGAGCCTTTAGTAAGACCTTTGTTAAAAACTATCCAATTTTAGTTGAAGGATTTGAGTTAGAAACAGATATGACTTTGCATGCGCTTGATAAAAGATTTAAGATAAAAGAGATAGAAATAGTGTATAAAGATAGACCTGAAGGCAGTAACTCTAAACTAAATACTTTTGATGATGGATTAAAAGTGCTTTTCACAATATTCCAAATTTTTAGATATTATAGACCTTTTTTATTTTTTACTATCTTTTCTATATTTTTTGCAATATGTTCTTTAATAAGTGCAATACCCGTATTTTCTGATTGGATTCAGTATCAGTATATATATCATGTTCCTTTAGCTATTCTAGCAACAGGACTAGGATTAATCAGTATAATTTTAGTTTCTGTTGGCATAATACTAGATGCTATTGCACATCAGAATAGATTAGAATTTGAACAAAGAATACTTTGAAACAACTTATTAGATTTGGAATTGTTGGAACAATTGGTTTCATTGTTGATGCCTCAATATTACTTTTTTTTGTACATACTATTGGTTATCCTATCGCTTTATCACGAATATTATCTTTTTCCTCTGCAGTATTTGTAACTTGGATAATTAATAGAAATTTTACATTTTCTAAGAATAGTAATTTGAATAAAAAGAAAGAGTATATTTTTTATCTTATAATTCAAACTATTGGTGCGTTAATAAATTATGTGATTTTTATTATTCTTGTATATAAATTTGAATTTATGGAAGATTATTTAATATTACCTCTTGGTTTTGCTGCAATAATTGCAATGTTTTTTAATTTTTTAATGATGAAAAAATATTTGTATAAAAATTAATTATTCTTTTTTACAGCAATCAAAATTGATGATCCTACAGGAAATGAGATTTTATTTATAAAATTTTTTTCAGATTGAAAAATCTTATAAAATAAAGTATTAATTATACTA
>CAJXPH010000339.1 GCA_913057765.1 uncultured Campylobacteraceae bacterium | reverse complement strand
TGTGTATAAGAGACAGTCATTATATATGAAAGATGTGTTAATGGTTGTCTCCATTGGTGAGCAATATTTCCAATCATTTCACCCATTGAAGCTAATTTACTTTGAGTAATTAAAATACTCTCATTCTTTTGTTTTTCCATTTCTATTTGTTTTATTTTAAAACCAAGAGCAAAAGAGAATAATAAAGATTCTAATGGAATACCAATGTGCAGAAGATAAAGATCACTACTATCAGAGAGACTAGTCTCTGCTAAAAATACAAAGATAAATAAACTTAGCCATCCAATTATATAAAAAATTGCAGGTTTGTAGCCTTTTCTTAGTACAGCAAAAGCTGAGAATAGGAGTATAAGTATAATTGCATATGAAGGTACATAATCAAATATTGGAGATTCATCTATTGTAAATACAAGTATTAAATCTAAAATATTTAACCAAAAAAGAAACCAGAGGAATTTATGTATTTTTGGTGTATGTTTTTTTGTATTTAAGAATTCCATATTAAATAAAATAGAAAAAGTAAATACTAGATTCATCAGTATAATTATTAAAAACTCTACTATATTTCCATATCTCTCAAATAGATTAAATACTAATAGGCTCATTGAACTTATTATTAAAACAAAAAGTAATGATGACTGTAAGAGAGAATAATAAAGAAATGATTTTTCTCTATTATATAAAAAGAAAACAAAGTTATATAAAAAAGCACATAATATAATCCCATATGCGATACCAAATAATATCTTTTCATCATTCATAATATATGTATATTCGAATTCATTAAAAATCTTGGTTTCAAAAAATGGAATACTTTTTTTGAAATCAAAGTTTAATATGATAGATTCTTTAATATTTTTATCTATTTTAATTAATGGCAAACCATTATTGAGTATATACGGGACATTTGCAGAAATAAAATTTTTCATATTTCCATCTATTCTTAAATAGTATATTTTATCCTCTAGAATTTTCTTATTTATATTAATTTTAAATATAAATCTTGACTGTTTTTTCTTAAAATCCTCAATGTTTTCTAATTCTTTAGCATTAACAAATGTTTTACCATCTGTAGAAATAAAAGCGGATGAGAATAATTCCCCTTTTATTGCTTCCGCATTTAAACTTATAAGAAATAATATATTTATTAGAAAGAATTTTATTTTAAAGTTTGACATTAATTTGATATCCAATTCCTGAGATGTTTTTTATTGCTTCTTTTGAGATTTTCTTTCTAAGTTCTTTAACTACAGACCTGATAGCATCATCACTCATTTCACCTTTCCAAACATAGTTATTTAATTCGTCATACTTTACTGCTCTTTTATAGTTTTTTATTAATAGTTCTAAAAATAGTATTTCTTTTTTTGTTAAAAAGATTTGTTTTTTGTTATGAAAAAGTGTTGTATTTAAGATATCAAACACAAAACTATTATCAATATTATAAATACTTTTATCTTCCACTATATCAACTGTACAAGATTTTAATACTGGTAAAAGTTTATCTGCGGTAATTGGTTTAATCAAATATTTTATTAGCCCTAATTCTACAGCTTGGAGTAAATATGAAGTTTCTAGAAATGCAGTTGCAATTATTATTTTGGTTTTTTTATCATGTTCTCTTATCTTTTTTACCATTTCTATACCATTTAGTTTAGGCATCTTTATATCTGTGATTATAATATTGGGTTCGTATCTTTTATATATTTCTAAACCATCAAAACCATCTTTGGCTTCATATACATTGTCACAATAAAAGCTTAGATATTCAACTGCATTTTCTCTAATATAATCTTCATCATCTATATATAATATTTTTAAGTTTTTTAATTGATTCATATTAGTCCTTTCTTTTATAAATTGTATATCAAATTAATGGCAAGAATATGTGATAACAAAAAAATTGTTAAATTATACCGCTTTTATTTTTAATGATTTGATAATGTTCTCTTTCCCCATTTTTCCACATAATTTTCCCTTACAATCTGAAAATAGAATAATAAAGGATCAAAAAATGAGAAAAGAAAAATAATGGAAAAATTAATTAGATTTTTTTTAACAAAAACAAGACTTAATTATACAGCTTTTATTTTTCTAATTTTACTAGGTGTTGTATCTTATCAAACTATACCAAAAGATGTATTCCCTGCAATCAAAATTGATAAAATAGAAGTAAGTGGTGGATATAGTGGGGCAAGTATTGATACTTTAAATAAGATGGCAGTAACAAGTCTTGAAAAAGACATGAAGTCTTTAAATGGAGTAAAAAAGGTTGAATCATTTATAAAAAATGGCTCATTTAGTCTTGTTTTAACTCTTGAAAAAGGATTAGATAAATACAGTTTATTAAATAAAGTAAAAGATATTATCTCAGATAATAACGGTGATTTACCTTCTGATATGGATGAACCAAGGGCTTCTATTATAGATTTCTCTTTTCCTTTAATTAGTGTAACAGTTGCTTCTGATAAATATACACAAGATGAACTTATAACTATTGCCTGTCTCTTATACACATCTCCGAGCCCACGAGACCAGA
>CAJXPH010000338.1 GCA_913057765.1 uncultured Campylobacteraceae bacterium | reverse complement strand
TCTACACTATCCTCTTCGTCGGCAGCGTCAGATGTGTATAAGAGACAGAAATTATCCTATGATTTATTTTATCTTTTATAAGGAGAGAGAAATGAACATAGTTAGAAATTTAACAATCAGTGCACTAAGTGCTAGTTTAATGTTTGCAAGTAGTCCTTTAATGACGAAAGCTAAAGATATGGGGTTGATTCCTATTCCTGAAAGTAAGGCTGTGCTTTCACAAATGATAGATGATAAATCAAACCCAATAACAGATTCTAAAGTAGAGTTAGGAAAAAAGTTATACTTTGACCCTAGAATTTCACGTAGTGGTATCATCTCATGTAATACTTGTCATAACTTAGGACTTGGTGGAGCAGATGGAATTGGTGCTGCTATTGGACATAAATGGACTGCAAATCCACATCACTTAAATTCACCAACTGTTTACAACTCAGTGTTTTTCAAAGCACAATTTTGGGATGGGAGAAGTCCACATTTAGCAGACCAAGCTCAAGGTCCAGTTCAAGCTGGCCCAGAAATGGCTGCTCCTGCTTCACTTGTTGAAAAAAGAATCACTTCTATTCCAGAATATATTACTGAGTTCAAAAATGCATATGGAGAGGATGTAAAAATAGATTTTGAAAAAATTACTTCAACTATTTCTGTTTTTGAAAGAACACTTGTAACTCCATCAAGATTCGATGATTTCCTAAATGGCAAAAAAATGGCTCTGTCAAAAGAAGAAAAAAAAGGGCTAGATACTTTCATATCAAAAGGGTGTACAACTTGTCATACAGGGATTGCATTAGGTGGAACAATGCAACCATTTGAAGTAGCAGCGAAATATACCTTTTCAAAAGTTGGTGATTTTAAAGGGAATAAAGATGGAATGGTTAAAACTCCAACTCTTAGGAATATCACGGAAACTGCTCCATATTTTCACAATGGTGCAATATGGTCACTAGCTCAAGCAGTTAAAGAAATGGGTTCAGTACAACTAGGAATTAAAATATCTGATAAAGAAGCAAATGAAATCGTTTCATTCTTAAAAGCTTTAAAAGGTAGAAAACCTCAAATCACATATCCTCAACTTCCAGAATCTACTAAAAATACTCCAAAACCTACTTTTGACTAACAAATTATCTTTAGGGAATTTCCCTAAAGATAGTAATTTTATATATATTTTAAAGAATAAGTCTATATTTTATTGACATTCATTATAAAAAATAGTACTATTCCATAATTAATAATTAAAAGGAGACATAATATGTCAAAGAAACAAGAAAAAGAATTAAAAGCTAAAAAAGTTGCAAAGAAAGTTGCTAAGAAAAAAGTAGAGAAGAAAAAAGCTGCTAAAAAAGCTGCTAAAAAAGCAGAAAAGAAAGTTGCTAAGAAAAAAACTGCTAAAAAAGCACCTAAGAAAAAAGTGACAAAAAAAGTAACTAAGAAAGTAGAAAAAAAACCTACTAAGAAAAAAACTACAAAAAAAGTTGTAAAAACTAAAAAAGTAGCTAAGAAAAAAGCAAAAAAATAAGCTTTTAGAAGCCTCTTAAGAAACGTGGTCTTAGTAAGGATTCATCCTCTAAGGCCATATTTAAAACACCTAATAATTCATCCCTATCTTTTGGTAATGTACCTTTAAGTGGAAGTGCATTTGATGCATGATTCGATCTAAATATAATAGGTTTTTTTGGACTTATTGAAGATACAAATCGTCTTTGTTCATCTAACATTTCTTCATCCGTACAAAAAATAAACTCTTGATTTTTCTTTTCAAATCTTTTGAAAAAATCATCCTCTTTTGTATCACTTAATCCTAATTGTAAAGTTGATAAATAATTTATATGTTTACACTCATTTACTACCCTTGCACTATCTTCTATATGTTGTTTTGTTAAGTTTTTTCCACCAAGACCAAGTATTACAGTAACAGATGTTTTCATGTTAGCATCACTTGCTTTATCTAATCCTTCTACTATTTTTGATGGATTCATTGGTTTATTTATATATTTTAAAAGCTCTTGATTTCCACTTTCCATTCCGTAATAAACTAAACTCAAACCATGTTCACGTAAAATTTTTAACTCAGAGAGTGATTTTTCAAGTAGATTATATGGACTTGCATAAGATGCAACTCTTTGAAGTTTGGGAAAGCATTCCTTTAAATAATCTAATACTTTTACTAAAAAGTCAGTATCACAAGCTAAAGCATCACCATCAGCTAAGAATACTCGTCTTGCATCATCATAAACGGATAAGGCTCTAATATCTTTATAAATATCCTCTAAAGTTCTTACTTTAAATTTTTTTGTCTCATACATAGAACAAAAGCTACACTTGTTAAAACTACAACCAAGTGCAACTTGTATGATAATAGAGTTAGCTTCTGCAGGTGGTCTAAAAACTGGTTGATGATAATCGATCATTGTTTTTTACTGCTCTTTGTATTTTCAACTACATTATGTGCAGTTTTTACAGCTAAAAATCTTACTATGAAAAGAAAAATAATTACCTGTCTCTTATACACATCTCCGAGCCCACGAGACCAGAGAGGATCTCG
>CAJXPH010000337.1 GCA_913057765.1 uncultured Campylobacteraceae bacterium | reverse complement strand
ATCCTCTCTGGTCTCGTGGGCTCGGAGATGTGTATAAGAGACAGTTTTAAACGATGAAAAGAAAGAAGTATTTGAACCAATTAAAGAAACTGATGAAAATTTATCAAGTGATAATATTGTTAAATACAAAATAAATATAAATTTATTAAAAGACTTTTTTAAATCTGGTATGGACTTGTTATCTATTGTTAAATATTTAGATGTAATTGGTTTCGTAGTTGATTTAAGACTAGATTTAGATGATATTCCTTCTTTTAACGAACTAGATCCTATAGATGCATATGTAAAACTTGAAATAATATATGAAACTAATGAACCTGAATCTGAAATAATAGGAGCTTTTGAATTTGTAGAAGAAGATATTGAACTTAAAATTGAAATACTAAATAGTGTAAACATTCCTACTACTGTTGTTCAAGAAGAGTCTTTCCCTATTATTCTTGAACCTAAGAAAGAAGAACTACGAGAAACAGAAAAAAAAGATGAATCTACGCAAAAAAATTTATTTTCAAATAGTTTTACTTTAAAAGTTGATTCTTCAAAAATTGATAAACTTATTAATCAAATGAGTGAGTTAGTTATTGCAAATGCAAAAATAACAGAACATGCAATAAAAAGTGGTAATGCAGAACTTGAAGAATCTGTGGTCGATATGTCAGAAATTCTAGAAGAGGTTAGAACTGGCGTTATGAATATAAGAATGATTCAAGTTTCTGATTCTTTTGCAAAACTAAGACGAGTAGTTTCCGAATCAACTAAAAAGAATGATAAAGATATTTCATTTGAAATTCTTGGTGGCGAAACGGAACTAGATAAAACAGTTATTGAAAAAATATCTGATCCTTTAGTCCATATTTTAAGAAATTCAGTTGACCATGGAATTGAATCTCCTGATATAAGAATTCAAAATGGTAAAAATCCAAAAGGAAGTATCCTTTTAAAGGCATATCATGATTCTGGAACTATTGTTATTGAAATAATTGACGATGGGGCAGGAATTAACAAAGAGATTGTATTAAATAAAGCAATAGAAAAAGGTTTAATTAAAGATACTGATGAATTAGTTGAAAAAGAAGTTTATGATTTAATATTTAAAGCTGGTTTTTCTACTGCTGAAAAAATTTCAGATATTTCTGGTCGTGGCGTTGGAATGGACGTTGTAAAAAGAAATATTGAAGATTTAAGAGGAAGTGTAAGTATAAGTAGTAAATTAGGGCAAAGTACAACTATAAAAATCAGGCTTCCTCTTACTCTAGCAATAATAGATGGATTTTTAGTAGAAGCTAGTAGTTCAAAGTTTATTATTCCATTAGATTCTATTCAAGAGTGTATAGAGTATTCTAGTGCATTAAAGGAACAAATGGAACAGAATGGCTATCTGACTCTTAGGTCTAATATTCTTCCTATCTTAGATATTGCCAAGCATTTTGGAGAACCTGATTTAAAGAAGGATAGAAAAAATATTGTTGTCGTAAAATTTGGTTCTAATCAAGTTGGATTAAAGGTTGATGAACTTTTTGGAGAATTTCAGACAGTAATTAAACCATTAGGTGAAATTTTTAAAAATGTTTCAGATATATCAGGTGGGACACTTATGGGTAATGGTGATATTGCATTGATATTAGATATACAAAAATTAATTGAACATAAAATCACGTATAAGGAAAGTGAAAATGGAAATTGAAAAAGAACTAGGGAATAGGGATTTAATTGTAAGTTCCACTAATAAAAAAGGTATTATTTGTTATGTAAATAGTACTTTTACTAAAATCTCAGAATATACTAAAGATGATTTATATGGTAAACCTCATAATATTGTTCGACATCCAGATATGCCAAAAGCAATTTTCAAATATGTGTGGGAAAATTTATTAAATAAAAAACCTGTTGTAGCATATGTGAAAAATTATGTTAGAGGTAAGAAAAAGTATTACTGGGTTAAAGCAGTAATGTATCCAAAAGTTGTTGATAATGAAATTACAATGATAACCTCATATAGAACAAAAGCAACTTCCTTTGAAATCTCACAAATTTCTGAAATATATCGAGAACTTGTAGCTTATGAAAAATCACATAATGTTAGTGAATCATTAAATTATTTTAAAGAGTATTTGAAAAATAAAACATTAACTTACAATAGAATGATTAATAGATTAAATGATAATCAGCAAGTTCTAAATACTGCATTGCTTAATTTTAATATTTCCGAATTTAAATCAGATCATATGATTTTTAGAAGTAGAATTGAAAGTTTAGTTGAAAAAGGATATGAAAATATTGATGTAGTTAAACCTACTTGTTGTGCATTTGGTAAAAGATTAGAAACTATTGAAAATGAATCTTTTGCAAAAGACAATAAATTCTTAGAAATAAAAAGACTTCATGATAAAGTTCACACTGAATTACAACTATATGTAGATGCGGATGAATCCATTAGGGTTAATTATATGAATGAAGTGTACAAAGATATTGATACATTATTTGAGATAATGGAAACATTGAAGAATGATCATAAATATGATTTTGAAGTATAACTGTTTATAAACTGTCTCTTATACACATCTCCGAGCC
>CAJXPH010000336.1 GCA_913057765.1 uncultured Campylobacteraceae bacterium | reverse complement strand
CTACACTATCCTCTTCGTCGGCAGCGTCAGATGTGTATAAGAGACAGGTATAAAAGATTTAAAGGGTAAAACTTATGCAAGTTATGTTGCAGATGTAGGTTATGAAACTTGGTTAGATTATATAATTAGAAAAAAATTAAATACTCCAATGGAAAAAGTAATAAAAAAAAGAAATTTTAAGCAAAAAAACAAGAGATTACTTTTAGATGTTTATTTTAATAAATCTGATTTTACAGTGATTTCTAAAGCTATTTATGACGATATGCTTCTTTTAAATCCTGCAATGAAAAAAAATTTGCTGATAATTGAAAAGTCAGATCCAATATTTTTTTCTGCATTAGGTCTTTTTCATAAAGACACTCCACAAAAAATAGTTGATAACTTTTACACCTTAGTTAATAATAATATATTTAATAAAAATTTCAGTGAATTTTTTAAAATATTAAATTTATATAATTTACAAAAAACTTCATTTAATGAATTAAAAACATTAGATAAATATTTTGATAATTATAATAAATTAAAAATAATTAAATAAATTATTTTTTAACTATTTATTATATTATTACCTTAAAAACGTTAGAATTTGACGAAAGGATTGTATCTTGAAAAGAGTACTTTTTATTATTTTTTTATCATATTCATTTTTATTTTCGAAAAATGTTACACTAAATCTTGATCAAGCAATTGAACTTGCATTAAAAAATAATGGGCTAAATAAAATTTCAAAAATTAATCTAGAAATTGCAAATGCGCAATATCAACAAGCTCTTAGTGCAAATTATCCGAGTTTAGATGCTATTTTTTACTCATCTAGAGATAAAAGGGATACTATCTTTCAACAAAGAGGTAGTTTTACTCTAGCTTCAGGTTTAACAAAAACTTTAGCATTGGCTAATACTTTATCTATTGCTGATCCTGCAACACGTGCAGGAACTCAAGCATATATATCTTCTTTACCTACAAGTTCTTTCCCTACAAGTTCAATCAGTGCAGATCTTGATACAAAGGCAAAAGGAAGAGATACTGTTAGAGGACAATTAGAATTAAATTATCCTATCTATACTGGTGGAAAAATCACGGCTATTATTGAACAAGCCAGACTAAATAAAGATATTGCAAAACAATCAATAAAAAGAAATGAAAGTAGTATTGTTTTTGATGTAAAAAGGTATTTTTATGGCTATGTCCTTACAAATGAATTATATACATTAATAGATAGTATTTATGAAAATATGAAATTTAGTAGAGATTTGACAAAAGAGTTTCTAGAAAATGGTACAGATTTAAAAATAAATAGAACAGACTATTTAAATATAAAACTTTTAACATCTCTTATTAACTCGACATTATCAAAAATAGAATTAAATCAAAAAATGCTTGAAGGTGCAATTGCAAATTTAATTGGTTTAAAATATGATGATATTTTGAATATAAAATATAATAAAGAAGAAGTTTTAAAATTAAATAGTTCTCTAACAAATATAATTAAAAAAGCGTATAGTATAAATCCTGATATAAATAGTGTAAATTTGGCATTAAAAATAAAAAATGAACAAATAAAAGAAAAAGACTCAAATAATTATCCTATGGTAAATCTATTTGGAAATGCAAGTCATACTTATAATTCATACGAATATGGATATATAAATGAAGATAATGAAAATTCATGGACTATAGGAGTAGCAATAAAATTATCTCTTTTTGATGGGTTTAAAACAAAAAATGAAGTTTTAGAAAAAAGACTAGAAAAGAAGATGGTCGAAGAACAAAAAATTTTACTTGAAGAAGGTTTAGCCTTACAGCTTAAGAATGAATTTTTAAAAAGCTCAATTGGTTATAAACAAATTGGAATTTTAAAAGAAGCAGTAGAAACAGCAAGTGAAAATAGTAAAATGAATTTTAAAGGTTATCAGTATGAAATGGTTGAGGCAAAAGATTTAGTTCAATCTCAACTTATGGAAGTATATGTAAAAGCTGATTATTTAAAAAATGTTCATGACTATCTTTTATCTCTTGCTTCTATTGATAAGTTAATTGGTACTAAATTAGATGAGAAATTTTAAATATATACTTATTGTTTTACTTTTAACATCATCTCTTCATGGAAGTATGAAAGATGAATATTATTTTGGGATTACAATTTATAAATTTAATGAGGTTTACCAAAATAAAGTAAAAAGAATTATTCTTAAGATAATTGATGAAATGTCAAAAACACTTGATACTAAGATTAATATTGTATTTATAGAAAGTGAAGAGAATTTACTTAAAGATTTTAAAGAATTTAAAAAATTTAATACCATGATTGTTTATTCAAGTTTTTATTTAGAAAATAAAGAAGAAATAAAGATGATATCAAAAAATCCATTTTTATTTAATGATAGTGGTAGTAGAAAAACACAATATTATCTAATTGCAAATAAAAAGTCTAATATAAAATCCGTTAAAGATTTAAAAAATAAATCATTTGCTTCTTTAACTATTGATGATAACTATAGTACTTGGGTTGATTCTTTAGTAATAAAAAACTGTCTCTTATACACATCTCCGAGCCCACGAGACCAGAGAGGATCTCGTA
>CAJXPH010000335.1 GCA_913057765.1 uncultured Campylobacteraceae bacterium | reverse complement strand
TACGAGATCCTCTCTGGTCTCGTGGGCTCGGAGATGTGTATAAGAGACAGCCTGTTTTCATAACTTTTGATGTGAATATTGTAAGTTTTAAAGAAGATATTAATCTAGCAACACCACCTACAAAAAGTATAAGAGTTCCTATACATAAAACTGTAGAAATAGTTGAAAGAATGATTGATGATAATTGACCAAAAATCGGCTCTATTAACCATACTAGTTTAAAGTCTTCTGTTGTTTTATTTTCAAATTGACCAAAACAAATGGCAAGTGTAATTAATATATATACTAGTGATACCATAATTGCAGAAAAGATTACTGCATTTTTTAGTGTTTTTGTATCATCAACTTCATTTGAATAGTTACCAATAACTTCCCATCCTACAATTGCCCAAAAGATTAATAAAAATGAATATCCTATTTCTTTTAAAGAAACAGTAGGCATTGAAAATGTGAATTCCTGCACGTTAAGCAAGATATTAATACTTGATATAAAAAAGATTATAGTAATTGCGGAGGTAACTATCAACATCAGTTTTCCAAGAAAATTAATTCTTATTAGAAGTAATATATATGTAATTAGATAAACAAAGAATCCAAGTGTTACTAAAGACTTATTTGGAAAATACTCTTGTATAAATTGCGCTGCTATTAGTAGAACTGCTACTGGCCCAAAAAAGACTGCACAGATTAGATAAAAAGAGGTTAATAATTGATATTTTTTACCCATAGCAGCTTTTGTCGCAAGACTTACTCCTGCATCTCCTGGGTATAAAATAGCAAGTTTCCCAAATATTAGAGCAAAGGCAAACCCGAGTATTAAAATACTTGCCCAAATGATAAGAGAAAAGTCCCCTATCATGTTATAGAGAAGTGGTGGAAGTAAAATTACACCTGAACCTAAAATTGGTCCTATTATAAGTCCAGATAATGTAAATGTATTTAGTTTTTTAGTTTGTTGATTCAATACTATTTTTCTTTTTAAATATTTTTATATCATTTAATATTTTTACTGCAATTATAGTTAAAACTGTCCCAATTATAATTGAAGGACTTATTTCTTCATCTAAGAATATAATACTTAGAATAATTGCGAAAAATGGAACTAGAAATATAAATGAACTAACTTCGTTTGTTCCTAGTTTTTCTATCCCTACAAAATATATTGTAGTTGAAAAGGTTGTAGAAATTACAGCAAGACTTAGGATATTTATCCAGAAGATTGAATCATAACTTGCAAAATTAATTGATGGGAAATCAACGAATACTACGCTTACCATAACAGTTGTAATTATATACATATAAAAAGTGAAAACCATAGGAGATGTTTTTGTGATTTTTGAACTAACAATTGTAAGTGTTGGCCATAGAACTGATGCTCCTAAAAAGTACATGTTCTGTATTGTAAAGATTTGTTCGGCTTTAAAAGTCCAAACATTTAGCATTGTAAGAATTCCAATTGCTCCAAGAGATAAAGCAAATATATCCTTTCTCATAATCTTTTTTCCAAAAAATAAAGCCATAAGTAAAAATGTATTTATAGGAATAAGGGTTGTTACTAGTGCCCCTCCTAATGATGCTGTCCCAAATTTAGTTCCTAGGAAATAACATTTCATATAAGCAATCATTACAATTGATGCAATAATTGCAATCATTAGACTTCTTTTATTTATATGAAAATATTTTTTACTTACTAATAAAACTGGTCCAAGTGTTATAATTGTGAAAATATTTCTAAAGAATATTAATTCGTATTCTGTCATGTATGTACTTAGAACTTTTGCATTTACCCACGAAGCACCCCATCCCGCCATAGCCAGAATCATAAGAATATAAAAAATGTTTTTGTTTATTGATGTTATGATTTCTCCTTCTTTTTTAATACCTTGATATTATTTAATATTTTTACGGCAATTATAGTTAAAACGGTCCCAATTACAATTGAAAATGTAATTTCTTCTTTTAAAAATATTGCACTTAAAGTAATAGCTGCAAAGGGTACTAAAAATATAAAAGTACTTACTTCACTAGCCCCAAGTTTTTCAACTCCTAAAAAATATATAGTATTTGCAAATGTTGAAGCAACAATTGCGAGAAATAACATATTTATCCAAAATAATGAATCTAACTTTTCCCATTGGATTGTATTAATATCTATAAAAAAGATTAGATTTAAAATACAAGTAACAAGATATAAGTAAAGAGTAAAAACTATTGGAGAAATTTTAGTAGCTTTTGAACTCAGAATTGTAACTGCTGGCCAAAGTAATGAGGCTAAAATAAAATATAAATTGTGTATTACGAATATTTCATTAGTTTTAAATGACCATACATTTAACATAGTCATAACTCCAATAGCTCCAAGTCCTAAAGCAAAGCCATCTTTTTTTGTAATCTTTTTAGTCCCTAATATTGCCATGATTAAAAATGTGTTTATAGGAATTAAACTTGTAACAAAAGCGCCTCCAAGTGATGCGGTACCAAACTTTGTACCTAAATAGAAGTATTTCATATATCCAATCATTGCTAGTGAGGTAAGAAGAACAACAATAAAGCTGTCTCTTATACACATCTCCGAGCCCACGAGACCAGAGAGGATCTC
>CAJXPH010000334.1 GCA_913057765.1 uncultured Campylobacteraceae bacterium | reverse complement strand
GATCCTCTCTGGTCTCGTGGGCTCGGAGATGTGTATAAGAGACAGGTATTGGATTGTGTATTGGTGGAAAGATGTGGAGAATTTAAGTCTCCCATAATTAGGCCCTATATTGAATAATTTATATAAAAGACCCCTAAAAAGTACCCTAAAAAATAATGTGATAGAATTTTTTCTTTTATTATTATAAAAGAAAACTCCCTGGTAATATTCTAACAAATATAGTGGAGTACCATAATACAAAAAATCTAATTAAATCATAAGCCTTTTAGTATTCAGGTTTAAACCTCAAAGCCTATTTTATTTAGTGGCTAGAATTTTAGATAGTCTAATTCCATATATTTAAAACTAATCAATTTTAACTTAAGTTACTTAAGTTTTTAATATACTTATTGATTGATTTCATCTTGAAAGAATAAAATGCATAAAATTAATATTTTTGAAAAGCATGTACCCTACATGCAGCCTAACCTTTTTATTGATAATGAGTTCTATACTACAATCTTGAATCTAGATTTTGGAAAGCCTCAAACCAAAACAAGAAAGAGATTTTATTATATTATGATTTCATACCTTTATTTCAAAACACCAAATTCTAAAACTTTGTTAAGTGCAGCAAAAACAAATGCAATACTTGAAGGTTCAAAGTTTTCTATTATTTTCAATAATAAGGAAAATAAAAAAAAGATAGAAAAAGAATTTTATGAAAAGTATGAAACTAAACTTCCCTCTTATGAAGAAACCTCAAGTTATCTAGATGTATTTTATAACGATAAAGAATTAGAGAAGCTCTTATCTGATG
The DNA here is from genome assembly GCA_913057765.1 of uncultured Campylobacteraceae bacterium. GTDB lineage: Bacteria > Campylobacterota > Campylobacteria > Campylobacterales > Arcobacteraceae > Halarcobacter. The sequence goes on along the minus strand of CAJXPH010000334.1, from coordinate 1,811 downwards.
ATTATTATGTTCCAATATTAAGAGAATCTATTCTTAAGCAAATGAATTTTGAAAATGGTGCCTTTGAATCTTTACCTTTTAAACAAAATGCGAATATTTCGTATGTTTTATGGATCTTCTATATTGATAAGATGTGGACGATTATAGATAAAGAGACTAACTATCCTTTTTTTTCAACACTAACTCAAAATGAACTACACTATGATGATTTAAACCATCAAAATTTATTGTCTGAAACTCTAAAGCAAGTTCTGTCTGAAAACATTAATGACTATCTAAACGATTATGATTCATCTTCATTTGAATATATTTATAAAAAACTAGAAAAACTTACAGAAAAATGGATATTAAATGATGCAATAAGTTCTCTTGTTACTAAAAATATAAATAGGGATGATCTAATCAGAGAACTATCTCAGAATATTTAACTTAAGTTTAATTTAAAGTTTTTCAATCAGCAAAAAAATTCTACTAAATATATAATTCCCCCGTGACTTGGCCAAGTTAATCTAATTAAATATAAGGACGTCTTTTAAAATAAGGATAAAAAATGAAGTTTTTACGAATTCCTGATGTAATAAAAAAAACTGGGTTAGCACGTTCCACAATCTGGATGATGTGTAAAGAAGGAAGGTTTCCAATTCCAATCAAAATATCAGAAAGAGTTACAGTTTGGGATAATGATTTGATAGAAGAATGGATGAAAGAAGTTTGTAGTGAAAATCAATTATAAATCTTTGAGAAGAGAGCTTAAACAAAGCTACACTCAACAAAATGTAGCAGAGATTTTAAGCTTCATAGGTTATGAGATTGATAGAAACTATAAGTTTAAGTTGAGGGAAGAGAAAACTTCTTCTGTTTCAGTTTCGAAAGAAGGTTTAATCCGAGATTTTGGAAGTGGTTTCAGTGGTGACATTATTAGTGTGCTACATGAATATAAAAATGTTCCATTAGGTGAGGCTACTATCTACGTATCCAAACTTTTAAATATAGATATAGAAAGGTTTAAAGTATGAGAAATCTTCCAGATACAAAAGATTTCTCAAATCATAGATTGAAGTTAGAAGAAAATAAATACTTTTCTGCTCCTTTAAAGCAGTCAAAATATGATCTAAATGAAACTGATAAGAATTACAAAAAATCATATGAAGAACAAAAAGAATTAGTACTTAAATATGAAAATCTAGACTTACCAAAAGATGTAGTTAATACAACTACTCTTTTGTATGAATTATTCGATAAAGATTTCCTAAGATCATTAGGTAATGATTCAAATTCAAAAGTCCTAAATAGATTTACAGGCTACTCAAAGAAATACAAGTCTCTAACTATTTCAATATTAGATGAGAATGAATATGTAATGAGTATAGCAATCCGAAAAGCTTTTGATAAAGATGGCAATTCTATCAAATTTAAAACCTATGGTTTAAAAAACTACGTAGCTTCCAAAATCAAAGACTCAATAATATTCTTAGGAGTAGGTACAGCAGAATATGTTTTATTTAAACTACTTGATGTAAGTTTTATAAATTTGCAAAGTGATTCAATGTACAGACATATTCCAAAAGCCCTAATTGAAAAAGTCAAAGATAAAAATATAGTCATTCTAAAAGAGAATGATGAAAGCTTTGAAAAACTAATTCCAAAATTAAAAGAGTTGTTTAATCAATCAAATATATATGTAATTGATTTTGAAAAGATTTTAAATAAAGAACTAAATCACGGATATGATTTTAGAGATTTTTGTAATGATATTAAAAATGTCGCTGTCGTTGAACCTGTCTCTTATACACATCTGACGCTGCCGACGA
>CAJXPH010000333.1 GCA_913057765.1 uncultured Campylobacteraceae bacterium | reverse complement strand
TACGAGATCCTCTCTGGTCTCGTGGGCTCGGAGATGTGTATAAGAGACAGCACTAGCTCCAGTAGAGATAACACTTAAAGGTTGTCTCCATTGATGTGCTATATTTTCAAGCATTTCACCTAATGAAGCCATTTTACTTTGATGTAGTAACAATTCGTCTTTTTTAATATTTTCTTTATTTAATTTAACATTTACAGATTCAAGTAATTGATGTATGTTTTTTATTTCAAGGTATCTTCTAATAGAGTACCAAATTGTAAAAAAAGATACAACTAATAAAATTAAGACTATTTCATCTAATTCATAATCTTCATGAGACTCTGAAAATTCTGAGAATTTTTCAAAGGCATCAATATTAATTAAAAAAATAGAAATTAATACTGTCATAATGATCAGTATCAATAAGTCTTTATTACTTTTATTTTTCATAGGTATATTATACAATTAAAATTGTTTAAATGAATACAATAAATATTAAATTAACTTAAATATATTCGAAAACAAACACCTTTGAATTTATTATTATTATGATTAAACTCTGTATTTACTACACTAATATAGCCATTATGTCTTTTTGTAATAATCTGATGAGCCATTGAAAGTCCTATTCCTGTACCTATTGATTTATGTTTAGTAGTAAAGTATGGTTCAAAAATTCTATTTATTATATTTTCATCTATTCCTAAACCTGTATCTTTTATTTCTATCATTAGACAATTATCAATCTCTTTAGTTCCAATAAAAACATATCTGTCTTCTTCATTCATAATATTTTGAACAAGAGCATCTTTTGAATTAGTTATTATATTTATAAAAGCTTGGGTAAGCTCATTTTTTAGACCTTGAATTTTAATATCTACATTAAACTCTTTTTCTATTTTTATGTAATTATTCTTTAAAGAAGCATCTACTATAGTTAAACTACTTTCTAATACATTAATTAATGATAAAGGTTCTTTATTCTTAGAGTTTTTTATAAATGACCTAAAGTCATCAATTGTATGAGATAGATAATTAGCTTGTTTTATAATCTCATTCATATTTTTTGAGACATTATTAGGATTTATGACACCATGTTCTTCTTCTAGTTTAAATCCACTGGCTATTGTTGTTATGACACTAAGAGGCTGCCTCCATTGATGTGCTATATTACCTATCATTTCTCCCATAGAAGCTAATTTACTTTGTTCTGAGATAAACTCTTGATCTTTATAAATACGCTTTTGAGATTGATCTCTTTCCATTACAATACTACTAAGTCTTGAAGCAGATAAAAGATCTTTTGATTCTTCTTCATTAGGTAAAGCTGGATAGTTATAATACATACCAAAGGCACCTAATACTTTGCCCATCGAATCAATTATTGGTTCAGACCAACAACACCTCATGCCATGAGGAAGTGCTGCGTGTTTAATAGTTTCCCATTTATAGTCTGTTTCAATATTTTCGACAAGAACCCGTTCCCCTCTATAAGTTGAAGCACCACAAGAACCAACATCTGGCCCATTTTGTAAACCATGAACTGCATCACAATATTCTTTTGGCATACTTGGCGCTCCTCCATGTAAGAGTTTTCCATCTTCAAGTTCAAGTAAAGAACATCTCATTCCAGGATGACGACTTTCATACATTAAAGCAATTGCATCGTAAACTTGGGGAGCAGGAGTACCACCTGCAATCATTTCTAAAATAGAATTGGATTGTCGTGTAAAATTTTCAGATTTTTTTCGTTCAGTTATATCAATATGAGTACCAATTAAACGAATTGGTTTTCCATCAAATTCATTTCTAATTAAAAAACCTCGTGAGAGGACAATAACTTTAGAACCATTTTTATGATTCATTTTCATTTCAATTTCAAATTCTTCTTCTGTACCATCTAAACAATCTTGTACTTTTTGTAAAGCATTAATTTTATCATCAGCGTCAACAAGATTTTCCCATGTACTTAAATGATTTTCAAGTTCATGTTCTTCATACCCAAGCATACTTTTCCATTTAGATGAATAGTAAACTTTATTAGTATGTAAATCCCAATCCCAAAGTCCATCATTAATTCCTCTCATAACAAGAGAAAAACGATCTTCATTTTGGTTCACTTCATCTTTTATTAAATGATTGAAGTTATTAGTATTAACTGATTCCATTTTCAAGCCTAGAATATAATTTATATTAAAAAGTACAATAATTGTAACAAGTAACTGCTAAAAAATAGAAACTAAGCTTTTTTATAAGGAAACAGTTTTAAAGTGTGACTTGATTCTTTCCGTTCTTTTTACTTGTATAGAGATTATTATCAACTCTAATAATTTGCTTTCGAAAATCTTCATGTTTGTGTAGTTCAATTACTCCAAAACTAGCAGTAATTTTTATATTCTTTTTAAAGATATATGATTCAATTGAAACTCTAAATCTTTCAGCTAAATTAAAAGCATTATCCAAACTTGTATTAGGACAGATGATAATAAACTCTTCTCCACCCCATCTTATTGAGATATCCGATAATCGTGACTCTTTCTCGACTACCTTTGATATTTCTTTTAATACATAATCACCTATATCGTGTCCATAGAAATCATTAATATGTTTAAAATCATCTATATCTGTCTCTTATACACATCTCCGAGCCCACGAGACCAGAGAGGATCTC
>CAJXPH010000332.1 GCA_913057765.1 uncultured Campylobacteraceae bacterium | reverse complement strand
ATATTAATGATTTTTTCTATAGGTCTATTAAAGGTTATTGCCCAAAATTTTATTGGTATAATTGATATTTTAGGAAAAGGATTATCAATTACTTTTGTACTTGTTCTTGGCATTTGGGGTCTGTATTTAGCTCTTCCTTATGTGACTTGCATATCAAATAATAACACAAGGGGAAAACCTCGATATTGAGAATAAGAATTAGAAAATAAATGGAACTAATTGAGATAATAATAAGAGTGGTTTTTCAAATAGTCTTATATAAAATAGGTTATTACTCAATTAAAATTCTAACACTTTGGAAGTATCCTAAAAAACAAACTTATGATTTTTTTGATATTTTCTTTTATCCTCTAGTAGGAATACTGTCTTTAGTTGGTTTGTTTTTTCTTTTTGCTCTAATTTAAATTGAAACATAAAGCGAAGGGGAAATACTTCTCTTTTTATATTATGGTAAATCTGATAATTTCTTAAAACTAACACTAACAGATAAATCTGGATTCTCTAGTAGCTGTCCGATTAAAATAGTGTTTTCTAATCCATTAGAAATATCTTGATTTTTAAAATCTAGATTTATTTCAGTTAATGGATGAAAAATATTAATCATACCTTCATAATGTTGAGATATCTTAATTGTTGCATTCATAGTATTATGATCGATTGAATAATCACCTATATAATAATAACCAGAATCACCACCTAGTATTCTTTGTGTTTCTAATGTAACAACACCTTTACCCGAATTTTCCATATTTCTAAATTCAACTAACCATAGTCCTTCAACCATTTTTTCTCCTTTTTTAATTTACTACTAAAACAACTTTCTCTAAAAATACCTTAGCAAGATTTTCTAATCTACTTACTATAACTTGTGGCCGATGAAAATCTTTTCCTAAGTCATCAGTGATTTTTATTTCAAATTCTTTTATAGTATCTCCATAGTCTTTATTCACAATTCTATAAAAACCTTCTTCTTTATCATTTAAAAGCTGTGAAAGAGTTGCATAATCAGAGTTAAGACTAGATCTTTTTGGATAAATTGCTCCAATTATAATTTCATCTTCACTTGTTATATCAGTCATAAAGCAATTTAGAAGTCTTGTTGTCTGTGCTTTAGCCTTTATATTATTATCAGTAATTTTACATCTAGTTAAGCAACTTATCTTTCTTGTAATAAAATTTATTTCTAGAACAAAAGAAGCGTTAATATCACCATCTAAATAAAAAGGAGAACATATTGTCTTATTTTTTTCTAATGTTTCTTTCATCAAAACTTCTCTAAGCTTCGAAGCAAGTTTTAATTTTACATAATATCCTGTGTCTTCAGTTAAGTGTAAACAAATATCTTTTTCTTCTTGTTTATATGATTTTATAATCTCATCAACTAAAGTTTTATTACTTTTTTCCATAAAATCTATTGTTATATCTTTCCAATTTTTTTCCATTCCCGTATAGTTTTTTATTCCCGAATGAGATTTAAGATATCTTCTAAATTCATTTAAGATGTAAACATGGTCTTCATCTTCAACACCACCATCACAATTTAACAACCTACCTGCAGTAACATGTAAAGAAATCCAAGACCAATGAAATAAATTAAATTTATATTTTTTATTAATATTTTCCGCTGGAGTTTCAAAGGGGCTAGATACTAATTGATTTGAAAGAGTTATTATATTATTGATTTCTAATTCTTTTCCTAGTTGTATATATCTATCAATTTGTTCAGATTGAATATCCATATTACCAATTTTTGATTCTACTAAAGCAACCCACACAACAACTGGATTATGAAGTCCACTTGTGAGAACAATTAATCCATCTGGTCTATCTTCTTTATTGATTGAAGGTATTTCAATATAAGTATGTAATGACATATTTCTATTGGTTATCTTCTTGACACCAATTTGGAGGAGTAAATCTTCTCTAAATTCTTTTACTGCACTTAATGTAGATAGAAAAATAGAAGTTGTTTGATTTTCATCTGTTGTTTTCCCTATTGGAAATAGTCTTGCCTTGTATTTTTCTAATTCATCTTCTGATTCAAATCCAAAAATTTGATGTAACTCACTTAGAAATTTAACTTTTGATAGTGTTTTTAATCTTGCCATTTAGTCTACTCCTATTTGATATGTTTTTCTACATTATTTATTATTTTGTTTTAATTTGTGATTTAGTTCTTACAACTATTTGAGGAGTACCTCTATATTCAGAGATTTTACCTTTCACACAAATACTTTTATATTTATAATAGTTTTCTGGTTGATTAAAATTGTTTCTATATTCTCCAAATATTACAGCTGTAAATATATTATTAGGATATGGAATATCTAAATTTAAAAAAGTAGGAGAACCATTTGAATTTTCTGCATAATGTGTTGATACAACTTTTCCACAAACTGTTTTTCTTTCACCAATATAATTTGATGCATCACTTGTAGATATTGAACCTGCAACTAAAGAGCAAGTCAAAATTGAAATAAAAAGTATTGTTTTCAAATAAACCCTAATTGACTAGTTTTGTAGGGTATTTTATTAAAAAGATTATTAATCCATAATAAAATTATGAATAAAAGTAACAAAAATATAACACGAATAGTGTAGCTATAGCATCTGTCTCTTATACACATCTCCGAGCCCACGAGACCAGAGAGGATCTCG
>CAJXPH010000331.1 GCA_913057765.1 uncultured Campylobacteraceae bacterium | reverse complement strand
TCTCGTGGGCTCGGAGATGTGTATAAGAGACAGATTAGAAAATGAACTTTGTAAAGTCTTTAGAAAATCTTTTAACTGACTATTCTTTTGGGTTTTAATAAGTATTTCCAAAGCATCATCAAATAATATCTTAGAATTAAGCATCAAGGATAATTCATAAAAAATCATTTTTAGGTCTTTATCTCTTATTTTTCTATTTTTTAGTAACTTAGAAATAAAAAAGTTTTCTTTTCTTATCTCTATTATATTGGTAGGAAGTAATTCATCATCTAGATCATAAGTTTCAATAACTTTAGATTCAATTTTATTATTCTTCTGATATATAATTTTATATTTCATTGCGACTTACTACTTTATAAACTTCATCAATAGTTGTAAAACCTCTTTTTACCTTATCTTTTCCATCAGCTAACATACTCATAAAATTTGTATTTTCTAAATATTTATTAATCTCATATTTTTGTTTTTTTTCAAAAATCATAGATGATACAATATTATCTATTTCTAAAATCTCACACAATGAACTTCTACCAAAGAAACCAGTAAAATTACACTTTTCACACGCATTCTTATTGCAATACTTACATATACTAAGTACTAATCTTTGTGAAATTATATATTTAAGAGTAGTTGATAAGAGATAGCTATCTGCTTTTAAATCAATTAATCTAGATAAAGTCTCTATACTATTATTTGCATGTATTGAAGCTAATACTAAATGTCCAGTAAGAGATGCTTCTAAAGCAATATCTAATGAATACTTATCTCTTATCTCTCCAATTAAAATAATGTCAGGATCCTGCCTTAAAATGTTTTTTAGAACAGTTTTAAAACCCAAGCCAATATTATCATTTACATGTATTTGTTGAACTTGTGATATTTTATACTCAACAGGGTCTTCAATTGTAATTATTTTCTTAGTTTCAAAATCGAATTCTTTTATAAGCGAATAGAGTGTTGTACTTTTTCCACTTCCTGTAGGTCCAGATACTAAAACTAAACCATCTTTTAAAGTAGTAATATTTTTTAGATTCTTATATATATGATTTGAAAACCCTAGGTCTTCAATATTCTTTTTTATATTTACATTATCTAATACTCTAATTACAATTGATTCACCATTAATTGTAGGCATAATAGAAACACGAAATTCGTAATTTTTCTTCTCTTTTTTCTTAGTGAACCTTCCATCTTGTGGTAATCTTATTTGTGTAATATCTAATTTGGAAAGTAATTTTATAAATGAACTTAATCCAGAGAAAAATTCTTTTCCAAAAACATAAAACACTTTTAAAGTACCATCAATTCTAAATCTAATTACCATAGATTGTTCTAATGATTCAATATGGATATCACTTGCTCTTAAATCAATCGACTTTTTGATAAGAATATCTAGAAACTCTTCTATAAAAGTGTGGTTTATATTTTCTGATTCTTTTGATTTTAAAACTAGCTCAAAAAGCTTTACTCTATTTTTTATATCACTTAGAAAAAAAAGTATCTCTTCTTTTGAAAGTTCATAACTTTTTATTAAACTATTTGTATAAACTTTTGATACATTTGATTCTCCACAAACAAAACACACAAAATATATACTATCTGTTCTAATTGGTATTACTAAGGCCTCAATTAACTCTTTTATATCAAAACTACTTAAAAAACTATAATCAATTACATTGTTAATTATTTTCATTTTTATTTATCTTTAATTTAATTGTTTTCAATCCATTATTTAAATAAACACTATTGTCTTTTATATCTGTTATCTTGAAGGAATCAATAGTCTCTTCTATTTTTAACCATCTACTATTTATAAGTACACTATTATCAACTATTGCAAAAAGATTAAAACTTGTATTTCTATTATTCTCTAGACTAATAAAACTATTTTTTAAATTAAAACTATTTTTTATATAAAGTTTCTCAAAAGCAATTTCTACTAATAATAAGTCTTCTTCTTGTTTGAGATATTTTATTTTTGAAAAACTATTATAATCCTCTACAAACTTAATAAATAATAGTTGTTTGTTTAGATTTGCTTCTATTTGAATTTTTATTGATAGTTTATTATTTGAAATTTTATTCAACTGCATATTATTAGTTTTTAAAAAGAATTCTAAATCATTTAAAATATCTACTATTTTATTTTTCATAGTAATGTTATTAAAAGTATCTCCTGTTTCAATTTTAATGTCAGTTAGAAGTTCAATATCTTTAGTTTTATTAATTGCATATATTAGAATAAAAATAATAATTAAGGGGAAAAGAACAAGTTCGATCTTTATTCTTATAACTTGTTTATTAAAACTAGTTTCTAGATATTTTAAAACTGACATGAGCTTCATATTTCTTTCTTTCTTTTCTATATTGCATATCTCCAAGTGAACTATTTTCAATATTTGTTAATAATTTATATATTCCATCTTTTTTTTCTGATTCTAAAATTAATAGAAATTTAGAATTTTCAAAAAGTATTGACTTTACACTTACATTATTATCTTTTGCATTTTTATATACATGAAAAACCTCTTTTGATATATACGTAAAGGTCTTATCTTTTTTTACTTTTTCTATATTTATTTGTAAATTATCAAAATTATCATTTTCATATTCTTTTTCAATATTCATGTAAAAATAAATGAATATAAAAAGTAACGTAGATAAATATAATAGAT
>CAJXPH010000330.1 GCA_913057765.1 uncultured Campylobacteraceae bacterium | reverse complement strand
ATCCTCTCTGGTCTCGTGGGCTCGGAGATGTGTATAAGAGACAGCATTTATTATCATCAAAAGGGTGAATAAAACAAGCTCTATTTGTACCTCGTGCAAGTTCATCATTTTTATTAAGTTGGATCATTTTTCACCAAAAATATAATTTAATATTTTTTCTACTCTTGATGCCCAAGTATAATTATCTTTAAACTTATTAAAAGCATTTAAACTAAGTTCATCTCTTTTCTCTTTATTATTAATTAGATCTCTTACTGCATCTTCCCACATATCTATATTCTCACTATCAACTAAGACCGCACAAGAATCATCTAATGCTTCATATACTACTTTAAAGTTAGAACAGATGATTACTTTACTAGAAGACATATATTCAAAAAGTTTTATAGGAGACATGTATTTACTTGAACGATTTCCTTCATTATCACTTTGATATGGAGCTAGTAAAATATCACACATATTTCTATATTTATACGTCTCTTTAGGTTCAACAAAACCATGAAAAATTAAGTTATCATAATCAACTTTAGATTTCCAAAATAATAAATCTTTATCTTTTCCACCAATAATATGAAAGTTTACCTCAGGTATTCTTTTTGCAAGCTCAACAATAATATCAATACCTCTTCCTTTAAATAAACTACCCACATAACCAACTTGGATTTTTGAAGAGTCAATTTTAACACTATCAGGATTTTTATCATCAATTATAAAATTTGTCCCATTATTTGCAGCTAAAATATTTATTAGTGGTATTTTACAACTATTATGGTACATTTTTTTTAATTCATTAGAGTTTACAATTAACTTTAACTCTTCACTACTATCTATGAACTTCTTGAAAAAGAAATCATTAAAGTCATTTCCTAGATAAGGTTCATGTCTTTCAAAAACAGTTTTAAAACCATTTTTTTGTGTCAGGTAAAAAGCTAACATATCATCTCTACCGTAAACTAAGTCAGGATTCTCTTTTTGAACTTCCTTCAAACATCTCCATGAATATATTCTTTTTTTTAGATACTTAATACTAGGAGAATATAATTTCTTTAAGGTAAAATTTTCTTCAACTCCATAATAACTAAAGATATCATCAATACCTTTTTCCTCAAGTTTTTTTGTCCAAGGAGCCAATAATATAACTTCATGACCCAAAGAAGCAAATGTATTACACATTTTCATAACATTAATACTGTTTGCTGTTCTAGATGGTAATATCGAACGGGATATATATACTATTTTCATAAGAACCTTTGTTTCATATTATTTTGTTATTCCTATTGTTAAGAATAATAAGGTAAAAAATGAATAATACATTAATGACTTTAAATTCACATGAGAATATTCTATTTGTCTTACATCTTTTGTAATCATTATTGATGTAAAAACCATATACATAGGAAGAACAAAAACTCCAAAAAATTTACCGGGTAACATAATAATCATAATTCCAATAGTTAATATTATCATTATATTTCTATTATGTATGGATTCATATTCTTTATATGTAAATATCCTATAGAAAATTAAAAAGAGAGAAAGTAATCCTATAATTCCAAATTGTAGGAGTAATTTTATATATACATTATGAGGTTGAGATATAACATTTAAATAACTATGTTTTTCAGAGAATAATGATCTTACTTCATCCATATAGTCACCTGTACCAACACCTAAAAAAGGATTCTCAGAGATTAAATCTATACTATATTTAGTAAATCCTAATCTTTTTCCTATCGAAGAATTAAAATTGTTATCATAAAAAACTTTTTTGAGAGACTTTATAGTTAAACTAACTTCACTTTTAACAGTTGATGAAAAATTATAAGATATGGTAGATAAAGAGACTATAAATAAAAATGAGAATAAGATAGTTTTTATTAAATTCTTTTTATAGCTTAAAACAAAAAGGGTAAAAAGAGTAATAATAAAAAGAATGTACCCTGTTCGGCCACCCAGAAAAATTGTATTTATACTCATGTAAATTATTAAAAAAATAAAAAAATATTTTTTATTTCTGGATAAGTTTAAATTTAATACATAATATAAAAGTAATAAGACAGCAATAATTATTCCTATTTTATGATCCAAATGCTTAAAGAAAGGAGTGGGACTAGAACTAACAGCATGATATATTTCATATTCTCCAATTAATAATATATTCGGAATAAAATTTAAATAAATTAAATAAGAGATAAGTACACTCAATAAAGCTCCAAGTATAAAAGCAATAGAAATTCTAAAAGTAAACCTTTTATCTAAAAAACTCAAAAAGAGTAAAGGAAATAATAAATATTTAGCTTTATCAATCGTATCCTTTGCAAAATCTATATTATCTGTATAAATAAAACCAAAAAGGTGTATAAAATAAAATAGCAAAAGAGCTTGTACTATTTTATTAGAGAATGCTTCTTTTAAATATTTCCAAAAATTCATTCGATATAAAAATAAAATCAAAATAACAACAAATAACGAACTTTTTGATTTATTATGAATTGGAATTAAAAAAGCATATATAACTAATAGATGATTCATCCATAAAGTTAATTTATTTTCCACTTCAATAGAAGGTCTAATTTTATTCACAATAGTATTTATCATTATTTATTATCATCTTTTTTATTATATTTATTTATCAAAAATTGAGTTACTGCTAAACTTGATTTGTAATAAGACTGTCTCTTATACACATCTCCGAGCCC
>CAJXPH010000329.1 GCA_913057765.1 uncultured Campylobacteraceae bacterium | reverse complement strand
CTACACTATCCTCTTCGTCGGCAGCGTCAGATGTGTATAAGAGACAGAAATAAAACTGTATGATAATGGTGATGTTGAAGATAATATTACAAATAAAGAGTTTGAATCACATATTCTTGCTATAGAAAAAGCTTTTCATTATGAAGTTGATGAATATGAAGATTTTAATAGTTTAAGATTTTAATCTTAAAACTATTAAAATTGCTATTTATTAAATAACTTGAAAACTATTCAAAAACCTACATTTATAGATTTTTTCGGACTGATTTTATTATCTGCAATATGGGGTAGTTCGTTTATTGCGATGGTATATGCATTAAATGAATATGACCCATTAACTATTGCATTTGGAAGAGTTACCTTTGCAGCTGCTTTTTTACTATTATTTGTTTATTTAAAAAAACAATCCTTTCCAAGAGATATTAAGACATTAACCATACTATTTTTTGTAGGAATTTTGAATAATTCTATACCTTTTTATCTAATTTCATGGGGACAACAATATATAAGCCCTAGTACCGCTTCAATTATGTTAGCTGTAGGGCCATTTATAACTTTAATTTTATCTCATTTTATAACACAAGATGAAAAATTTACTTTTTTAAAACTAATTGGTGTTATATTAGGTTTTATGGGAGTCTTTATTTTATTAGGTGAAGATTTGATAAACCAAAGACATGACAGCCTTTATGGTGAACTAGCGATGCTGTGTGCTACAATAGGATATATTAGTTCGGGATTATTACTTAGAAAAGTTTCTCATATACCAACACTTATATGTTCTACATCAATGTTAATTGTTTCAAGTATTTCATTACTTCCATTTATACTTTTAGCACCTTTAACAAATTTAGAAATATCAAGTTTCTACTTTTTACCAATAATTTATCTTGCTATTTTTCCAACAGCAATAGCTTCACTTATAAGAGTAAGAATGGTTCAAAAAGTTGGTGTTCAATTTATGTCACAAGTGGCATACCTAATTCCAATTTTTGCTATTATTTGGGCATGGGTATTTTTTAGTGATTTACCAAAACAAACAGCTTGGATAGCTTTAGTTTTAGTTCTATTAGGACTATTTATTAAAAAACTTGAAAAGTAAGATATCCTTTTTCCTTAGTTTAAATATTTTAAGCTAAAATTCCGCCCATGAATTTGACTCAAGAACAAATAGATATAATCAATGCAAAAGAAAAATCTTTTAAAATAAATGCAGTAGCAGGAAGTGGTAAAACAACTACTCTGTTAGAATATGCAAAAAACAATACTCATTTAAAAATTTTATATCTAGCATATAATAAATCTTTACAAATATCTATTCAAGAAAAATTAAAAGAATACAATCTTTCTCATATGAAAATAAGTACTATACATGCCCTTGCATACGGTAAGATACAAGCTTTTCAGTATAATTTATGTAATGATTTAAAAATTCAAGTAATTGAGAACTCTTTATGTGAATATGAAAGAAATGAAAATCAAAGAACAAACTATTTTCCAATAGCTGAATATATTGCATTGATTAAAGACTTAGTTAACTTTTATTGTAACTCATCGTTAATTGCATTAAATGATACTCTTTTAGAAAAATACAAAACACAATCTGATTTAGGACCTAATACAACTAAACTATTAGATAAAGACCCAGAAAAAGTACTAAATCACTTAAAACATATACTTTCTTCAATGAAAAATAAAAAAATTGATGCTATCCATGATTTTTACTTAAAAATGTTTTATTTAAATAAAACAATTTGTACTAGTCTGGAATATGACTTAATATTAGTTGATGAAGCACAAGATATCTCTGATGTAATGATAGGTATTGTCGAAGCTCAAAAGTGTAGACGTATTTATATTGGAGATTCATTTCAACAAATCTATTCTTTTAGATACGCGACAAATGCCCTACAAAAAATTGATTTACCTGAATATAATTTATCAAAAAGTTTTAGATTTTCTGATGATTATGCAAAAATTTTACAGAATAATCTTAATGAATTATATAAAATCAATACAAACAAACTTTTAAAAATATCTGGAATTGAAAATGAAACTAAAACAGGTAGAAATGCTATAGATTTAGATAAACAGTTTTGCGTAATAGCAAGATCTACTTTTGGACTAATTCAAGAGATAGTTCATCTTATCCATGATAACAAAAAGATCTATTTTGAAGGTAGTTATTCTTCATATTCATTTATGAATCAAACAGTTTATTCTATATTTTATTTAAAAGAAAAGAAGTTCGATAAAATAACTATGAGTGAAATAAAAGAGTTTCAATCAATACATGAACTTGAACAATTTTCTAAAGAGACAAAAAATCAAGATTTTTTAAATGTAATCAAATTTATAAATACATATGGTGACAGTATTTTTGAAATTAATAAAAAAATAAAAGAAAAATTAACAACTAGAAAAGAAGAAGCTGATATTATTTTTACTACAACTCACAAATCAAAAGGCTTAGAATATGATCAAGTCATTATGGCAAACGATTTCATCACAAAAAAAGAAATAACAAATCAAAAAAGCAAGATGTCTTTTACTCAAATAATTGAAGAATTAAATATTTATTATGTAGCTGCAACAAGAGCTAGAAAAGCCATAGATATGGCATCATTATACTTAGATTATAAATATAAAGCTGATGATAACTCTGAGAATATATCCTGTCTCTTATACACATCTCCGAGCCCACGAGACCAGAGAGGATCTCG
>CAJXPH010000328.1 GCA_913057765.1 uncultured Campylobacteraceae bacterium | reverse complement strand
CCTCTTCGTCGGCAGCGTCAGATGTGTATAAGAGACAGTAATACTCCCTTACTTTACTTTTGGTAAGTAAGGATACTAAATCTGGTTTATGATATACTTTCATGAGAAAAAGGAAAAATATGTATTATATTAATGATAAAGAATATAAATGTTCAGTTTCAGTTACATTAGATATATTCAACGATAGGTGGAAGTTAGCTATTATTTGGCACTTAATGGACTGTAATAAAAGATTTAAAGATTTACATGAAGTAATATCTGAAATAACTCAAAAAACATTAACTGTAAAATTAAAAGAATTAGAAGCCAAAAATATTATTCATAGAGAAGTATTTGCAGAAGTTCCACCTAAAGTTGTATATTCATTAACTCAATCAGGGAAAAAGTTAACTCCAGTTTTAGAAGAGATGTATAAATGGGGAATTGATTATGTTGAAACATTCGGAAAAGTTACAGAAGAAGAAACTTGTGAAAATAGAGTTTGTGATAAATAAAACTTATAATTATAAACTTCACGATTTCTAAACATTAAAAGTGTATTATTACAACAAATTTATTATTAGGAAAAAAAATGTCTAAAATTATTAGAAATTTATTGCTTTTAGTAGCAATGATTTCAAGCTTAAATGCAGCTCAAAGTCTTTCTTCAAATGAAATTAAAGAAATTCAAAACCTTGAACTTTTTAAAAGAGCTCAAGTTGTAGTAAAACAAGGTTATGATGCAGGAAGTGTTTATCTTTTAAACGTAACAGTACAAGGGAAAGGTGATAAAATTTTTCTTACAAAAGATAAAAAATATTTAATTGCTGGAGATATGATTAGTACAAAAGATGGTCAGCCATTAGAAGTACCTGCTGACTTAACACCTACATTAGGAAAAGAAGCTTTTACTTTTGGAACAGGTAAAGATGAGTATGTTTTATTTACTGATCCAGAATGTCCTTATTGTAAAAAATTCGAAGAACATTTTCCAAAAATTGAAGACAAAGTAAAAATCAGAGTATTCTATTTTCCTTTAGATTTCCACAAAAATGCTAAAGATATTTCACTTTACGTAATGAGTCAAAAGAACTATAAAGATAAAGTAAATGCAATGATAAATACTAATAAAGATACTCCTGCATTTAAAAATAAGAAATATGCAAAAGGTGAAAAAGAAGAACTTCAAAAACATTTAGATTCTCAATTAGAAGTTGCTAAAAAACTTGGGATTAGAGGAACTCCATCAGTTTATGATAAAGATGGTAATAAAGTTGTATGGGCAGCAATGCTTCAAAAGTATGGTGTAAAAGTACAATAAACCCTTAACAAGTATTAGGTTGTAAACTCTTAAATACAATATTAGAGTTTACAGTCTTTATTTTACTTCATTTGAGATCTCAATTAAATTTCCATCAAAATCATAAAAGTATAATGATTTAAGAGGATAATTACTTCCTGTTCGTGGAACATCATATTCAAAAATTTCAATGTCATGTGATTCAAGTTTTACTTTTATATCTTTTAATGGAACTTCACTTATAAAACATATATCCATAACACCTATTTTAAACTCTTTGGCTTTAGGAATAGCAATAGTATCTTTTTCATGAAGATTGATTTTTTGATTTCCTATCATAATACAAAATCGTCCTTGTGAAAACTCAATTATTTCTAGTCCCAAAACTTCTGTATAAAACTGTACTGTCTTTTTAATAGAAGTTGTATATAGTACAAAATGGTCAATTGCTTTTATCATTTTTTCAACCTTCGTATTTTTAATAATTCATTATGTTCAATTAAAAAATATAGAGTTTCTTGAATATAGTATTTAATAGATTTTTTTGTTTTACTATCTAATTTTCTTATCTTTTGACCTCTAATGGTTTTTCCATTTCCAAAAAGAAAGTCATATTTGTCGTCAATATAGATACCTCTAAACCAGCCAATATGGACATAACTATCATAAGTCTTAAGATAACAAAAACCACCCTCTGAAGAGAGTAGAGTTGTGATATTTTCTGAATATTTTTCTTTGACATCTTCTCCTATGCAATTTTTAATTAATTCTCTAACTTCTAAAAACAATTCAGCATGTTTTGAATTTAAATCTTTATCAAATTGCATAGTTTTTCTACTTAATAGATATATAAATTTCTATTTCGTTTTCTTTACTATATTTTTCAAAATCAACAGTATATGCTCTCTCATAATCACTATTTGACTCAAAATATTCCCAAATTTCTTTCCAACATTCGACTACAATAGCAGGTAGTTCACCTTTTTTTGAAAAAACTAAATATCTTTGATTTTCTATTACCATTGCATTTTTTGGTTTTGTAACTTCAACGGCAACAGTAACTTTATAATCACCATTTACATCAGATACATAATCAGAATATACTCCATACATATCAAAATTTTTACTTTTGTTAAATGTTGCACCTAATATATTCTTATCTTGATAATCATTCCATAATTGCATTATTTTTGCACTTTCAGGATTCATTTCGTTTTCATTATTTGTAACAACACTAAGACCTGAAACCATTAATTTACTAACTTCTCTAACTACCACATTTTTCCTTTTATTTTTTATATTATAAAAGCTCTAAGATAGAACTTATTTCTTTTTCTTCTAAACTAAAATTTTTTATATCTAAATCTTCAAGCATATGAGTTTTCGATGTCGTACCATTTAAAGGAGTGATATTAATCCTGTCTCTTATACACATCTCCGAGCCCACGAGACCAGAGAGGATCTC
>CAJXPH010000327.1 GCA_913057765.1 uncultured Campylobacteraceae bacterium | reverse complement strand
CGAGATCCTCTCTGGTCTCGTGGGCTCGGAGATGTGTATAAGAGACAGTTTCTATACCATCCATGATAGGCATATTAATATCGCTTAAAATAAGTGAAATTTGTTCATTTTTAGTTAATTGTTCTAAGCCTTCTTTTCCATTAGAAGCTTCAACAATATCATAACCAGCTTTTTTTGCGGCTTTTGAAACAACCAGTCTAATCATAGATGAATCGTCAACTATTAAAATTCTTTTCATTCTAATAATTCCTTTTATTAAAAGTTTTTACTAATCACAATAATTATTTCTTTATAATTATAATACAGAATATAAAATTAAATTATCGCAACATTTATCAAAGATATTGTGTTATTCAACATTATAGGAGTAAAATTATAAAAAAGTAAAAATTATTATTTGTTTATTTTTATATAAAATCTACAAAAAAGTGATTTTATTTTATAAATTTTAATAAATAAAATTATATACTTACTTAAAATGAGAATATATTATATTTTTCAAAGGACATATAATGGCTAAGATATTAGTTGTAGATGATGCAAGAGTTATGAGATTTCATATAACGAAACTATTAAAAGAATTAGGACATACAGTCACTGCAGAAGCTAAAAATGGATATGAAGCAATTGAAGAATATAAAAAAGAAAGACCAGATTTTGTAACATTAGATGTAGAAATGCCAACTTATAATAATATTGGGGGAGGAATGCATACAGTTAAAAAACTTTTAGAAGTTGATAGAAATGCAACAATAATAATGGTCTCATCACAAACAGATGACGGAAATATAACAAAAGCACTAAAAGAAGGTGCAACAAATTATATAAGAAAACCTATAACTTCTGACAAATTAAAACAGATGTTAGATTATCTTTCAAAAGAATAATTATTAAAAGTTTATAAATTATGCATTTCTATTTTATTCTTAACCTTAATTTTCCCTAGCTAATCCTATAATACGCCAAGAAAATAAGTATAAGGAATTAAATGCGTCTAATTATGTTCGATATGGACGGAACACTCATTGATAGCGGAACTTCAATAACTAATACAATCAATCATGTGAGAGATAATTTAGGTTTTGGAAAACTTGAAAAGAACTATATTTTAGAAAAAGTAAATGATCCCAATATAAATGCAGCGGAATTTTTTTACGGTACTAAAGACTTTACAAAACAACAAAAAGTTCTTTTTGAAGAGCATTATAATGCTAACTGTCTAAGAGATTTAGAATTATATGAAGGTATACAAAAATTAGTAGATGATTTAAAATCTGATTTTACTCTTGCTGTTGCAACAAATGCAAACTCTTTTTTTGCAAAAAAAATGTTAGATCATGTTGGTATTGGTCATCATTTTAAAACTATATTAGGCTATGACTCTGTAGTAAAAGCTAAACCACATCCAGAGATGGTGTATAAGATATTAGATGAACATAATATACAAAAAGAGAATGCACAATTAATAGGTGATTCACATAAAGATATTATGGCTGCAGATAATGCTGGAGTAGATTCCGTACTTGTAAACTGGGGTTTTTCAAATCATGAGAAAGATGCAATAGAAACAATAGCTGATTTAGAGAAAAGAATAAAAGAAAAATTTTCATAGATGTTTGAAACCATAAAAAAACTATTAGGAACAGAAAAAACTTATCCTTGTATAGTTTGGGATGGCAAAACTATGAGCTACCCTCATCTAACACAAAAACAAATAGATGAGATAAATACAAAATCTGAATATAAAGATTGGATTGTTACTTTAAAAAAAGAATAAAAGAAGAGAGGGATCCTCTCTTCTTTCATTTTTATTGATTTCGTCCTTGTCCCATTCCTTTTTTCATATTGTTTTGTTGATTTATTCTTTGATTAAATCTTTTTTGCTGATGATTTGTTAATTCTTCTTTTGTAATCATTCCATCAACATTTGTATCAATATCTAAAAAAGTTGGAGAATTTCCAGCATTTTTCATTAATCTACCATCTTGAAATTTTTGAGTCATTCTTTGCGCTTTAATAGCATCAAACTCTTTTTTTGTAATCACCTGATTATTATCTTTATCATAAGTGTTAAATGGTAAAGGACCAGCAGTTGGCAGAGTTTCAGCAACTAATAAAGTTGTACCTACTAAACATAAACCTGTAACGAATAATTTTAGAGTTTTCATTTCGTCCTCCTTGATGTTCTCTTACAGTAATTATATAACTTATTTTTTAACCATTTTTTAATTCAACATTAATGAAAGTTTAACGTACTATATAAGTTTATATTCAATAGGTATTTTTATAATAATATTTCTACTAACTTTTGGGAAAAAACTAGATGCTTTATATATTGCCTTAATTGTAGATTTTCTTAGTAACCTATGTCCACTTAAAGCTTTTATACTTGTAATTGTACCATTCTTTGATAAACAAAACTCTACTAAAACATCTCCTTGAATATTCATTTTTCTTGCTCTTTTTGAATATTTAACATTACTTTGTATATGTTTTTTTATTAATAATAGATTCTTTCTTAAAAAATCCTTTTTATATTCTGTAGAACTAACTTTTACAGGAGCACTATTTTTAACTATTTTTTCTAAAGGTACAATAGGTTCTTCTATTATTACCTCTTGAACGATTTTTGGTTCTTCTTTTTTTGGTTCTTTTATTTTTTCAAGCTTCTTTTTTACAATTTTCTTAGGTTTTATTTTCTTTGTTAGTTTCTTTTTTACCTGTCTCTTATACACATCTCCGAGCCCACTAGACCAGAGAGGATCTCGTATGCCGTCTTCTGCTTGAAAAAAA
>CAJXPH010000326.1 GCA_913057765.1 uncultured Campylobacteraceae bacterium | reverse complement strand
ATACGAGATCCTCTCTGGTCTCGTGGGCTCGGAGATGTGTATAAGAGACAGGAGAAATATATTGAAATATCTGAAGTTGAATATAAAGATAAATATATATTACAAGTAAAAGATAATGCAGGAGGGATTCCTTCTTCAATAATTGATAAGATATTTGATCCTTATTTTACAACAAAACACAAATCTCAAGGAACGGGAATCGGTCTTTATATGTCTCATCAAATTATTGTTGATCATATGCATGGTAAATTAAAAGTAAAAAATATCGATTTTAAAACAAAAAATAAGATTTATAAAGGTTGTTGTTTTACTATTGAACTGCCAAAATATGTAGAAGAAAATTATACTTATGTAATTTAACTTGACAAATATGCACTCAAGTTGCTATAATTTTATTAGCAATTAAACAATAGGAGTGCTAAAAATGAATAAATTATTTGAAAAACTAACAAACCAACTTGCTGAAACAATCGATTCAGGACTTGCTTTAGCTTTACATAACAAAAATCAAGAAGTTGAGGTAATACATTTACTTTGGGCTTTATTAACAAATACTAACTCAGTATTAAATCAATTATTAAATAAAATGAATGTAGATAAAGCTGCAATTGAACTTGAAGCAAAATCTTATGCAAATAAACTGAGTTCAGTTTCTTCCGTAACTAAAGAGAATATTAAACTTTCAAGAAATGTTGTTCAGAGTTTAGAAAAAGCTGAAGGCCAAGCTGCGAAACAAGGTGATAAATTTATTGCTATTGATTCTTGGCTTATATCAAATTTTGATTCTAAAGAGTTAAAAGAGGTATTAGGTAAATATATTGATTTAAGAGAAGCAGTAAAAGAACTTGAGGCTATGAGAGCGGGAAGTACTATTGATAGTGCTAGTGCTGATGAAAACTTAGAAGCTTTAGGTAAGTATGGAATTGATTTAAATAAAATGGCTATTGATGGTGAACTTGATCCTGTTATTGGAAGAGATGAACAGATTAATAGAATGATGCAAATTTTAATTAGAAAAACAAAAAACAATCCAATACTACTTGGAGAACCTGGAACTGGTAAAACTGCAATTGCAGAAGGACTTGCTCAAAGAATTGTAAATAAAGATGTTCCAACTTCATTACGTAATAAAAAAGTAGTAACACTTGATATGAGTGCACTTATTGCAGGGGCTAAATATAGAGGTGAATTTGAAGATAGATTAAAATCTGTTATTGATGAGGTTAAGAAAGCAGGTAATATTATTCTCTTTATTGATGAAATTCATACAATAATTGGGGCTGGTGCTTCAGAAGGTTCTATGGATGCAGCTAATATTTTAAAACCAAGCTTAGCTAGAGGGGAACTTCATACTATTGGAGCTACAACTTTAAAAGAGTACAGAAAGTATTTTGAAAAAGATACTGCAATGCAAAGAAGGTTTCAACCTATAAATGTAGATGAACCAACAGTAAATGAAGCTTTACAAATATTAAGAGGTATAAAAGAAAAACTTGAGACACATCATAATGTAAGTATAAATGATTCTGCATTAGTAAGTGCTGCTAAATTGTCTAATAGATACATAACAGATAGATTCTTACCAGATAAGGCAATTGACCTTATAGATGAAGCAGCAGCAGAGCTAAGAATGCAAATTGAATCTGAACCAACAGTTCTTTCAACATTAAAAAGAGAAATTCAAACTATTAAGGTTGAAAAAGAAGCTCTTAAAATGGAGAAGAGTAAAAAGAATAAAGAACGACTAGAAGATATTGAAAAAGAACTTGCTAATTTAAATGAAGAAAAACAAAATCTAGAGGCTAGATTTGAAAATGAAAAAGAAACTTTTAATGCCGAAAGTGAATTAAAAGCAAAAATTGATGAATTGAAAACTAAAGCTGAAAGAGCAAAAAGAGAATCTAAGTTTGAAGAAGCAGCTTCTATTGAATATGGTGAAATACCAAGTTTAGAAGAAAAGATAAAAGTAAATGAAGAAAAATGGAATAGAATGCAAGAAGAGGGGACTCTTCTTCGAAATTCTGTAGATGAAGAAGCCATTGCAAGTATTGTTAGTCGTTGGACAGGAATTCCAGTAAATAAAATGATGGATTCTGAAAAAGAAAAAGTTTTAAAAGTTGAATCAGTTCTAAAAGAAGATGTAATAGGACAAGATGAAGCACTTAAAGCGATTTCAAGAGCTATTAAAAGAAATAAAGCAGGATTATCTGAAGATTCTAGACCTATTGGTTCTTTTATGTTCCTAGGGCCTACAGGGGTTGGTAAAACAGAAGCTGCAAAAACACTTGCAAAGTTTTTATTTGATGATGCAAAATCTCTTATTCGATTTGATATGAGTGAATATATGGAAAAACATGCAGTATCAAGATTAATAGGAGCCGCACCTGGCTATGTAGGATATGACGAAGGTGGACAATTAACTGAAGCAGTTAGAAGAAAACCATACTCTGTGATACTATTTGATGAGATTGAAAAAGCACACCCTGATGTATTTAATATTTTGTTACAAGTTCTTGATGATGGAAGATTAACAGATAATAAAGGTGTTACTATTGATTTTAAAAATACTATTATTATTTTAACTTCAAATATAGGAAGTTCTAAAATTATTGAAATTAGTGAGAAAGAGGAAAGAAGAAAAGAAGTGTTAAATGAGTTAAAAGCATATTTTAAACCAGAATTTTTAAATAGACTTGATGATATTGTAATATTTGAACAACTTGGCCTTGAAGCAATTACTAATATAGTTGATATTATGTTTAATACCTGTCTCTTATACACATCTCCGAGCCCACGAGACCAGAGAGGATC
>CAJXPH010000325.1 GCA_913057765.1 uncultured Campylobacteraceae bacterium | reverse complement strand
ACGAGATCCTCTCTGGTCTCGTGGGCTCGGAGATGTGTATAAGAGACAGCCTATAGAATAATTTGTTACCTTATAATGACTCCATCCTGATTGAGTGAGTCTTTGATAAGCATGCTTTTTATGAGCTTGACTTAATTTTTCACCATTTAACTTTCTTCTAAATAAAGTTAGAGTTGCATCAAACCAGAACAAACTAAAAAGTGCAATCCAAATCCATAAATTTGTAGGTTCTTGATTTGCATAATATATTGTAAAAATGGCAATATTATACCCTAATAGAGTACTTCCGACATCACCCATAAATATTTTAGCTTCATTCCAATTCCAATACAAAAACCCTAAAATAGCAGCAGATAATACACCAAAGTGGGCATCTCCAAATATTAAAAATCCAGCAATAGATAAAAATACAAACTCACTTCCTACATATCCATTAATACCGTCAATAAAGTTTGTAAGGTTTATGAACCAAATTATCGTAAAAAATGCAATAAGATTTGTTAGAGGAGAAAAGTTTATATCAAACAAACCTAAAGTGATACTATCTAATCCACCAAGGATTAAAAGTCCTAATATCGCAACAATAGATTGTACAATTAATCTTAGTTTTGCACTTAATTCATAAATATCATCAAAAAAACTAACAATAGATATTAATATACCAACTATTAATGCATAAAAAAGTACAGGATCAATTAGATTTGTATAATGTAAATAAATTAATCCTATAAACCAAGAAATTGCTATTGCAATCCCTCCACCATGAGGGGTAGGCACTGTATGAGAACTTCTTTCATTAACAACGGCAACAAGTGATTTTTTAATTGCATAGTTTTTTATAAAATATGTTAGAAAAAAAGACATAAGTAAAAGTATTAAATAAATCATAATAAGTCCATAATATTTTTTAGCTTAGATATAATTTGATTTTCATTATAATTATTTTCTATAAATTCTTTTCCATTATTTGTGTATTTATTATACATGTTACTATCAAATTTAAAATTTAAAATAGTTTGAGACAATTTCTGTTCATCATCTGATTTTATTTTTATACCTGTATTTGACAGAGTAACAAGATCATCATTTATATTTGTTGCATGAATTATTGGCTTATTAAACCAAATATATTCCATTAATTTTACTGATGCAATACCATATTTATACAATTCTAAATCAGGATTTCCTTTATATAAAAGATGGCATTTAGAAAGGATATACATTGCTTTTTCTTTAGGTAATTTACCCGTAAAAGTTAAGTTATTTATATCGTGTTCTTTTGCATAACTTTTCATTTCTTCAAATTGAGGACCATCTCCTACAATAACAAAATAAATATCAAGTTGATCTATTAATAACCTAGCAGCCTTTATTAAATTAAAGATACTATTGGATTCTCCTATACTCCCTACATAGCCCACGATAAAACCCTCTTCAGGCAAAGCTATATCAAATTTTTCCATACTAAATTCAATAAATGGTTGTGGAATTATTTTTACTTTATTCTTATTGTGTCCACTTAACTCAACAAATTCTTTTAAGTTGTCAAGAGGAGTCACAATTACATCACTTTGCTTATAAGCTTGTAATTGTAAATATCTAAAAATTAGCATTAGAGGATGATATTTATTAATATTATTAATCACTTGCAAAGTCAATGGCCAAATATCTCTCTCATCGAAAACAAACTTTGCTTTAAAATATTGTTTTAGTTTCAATCCATTATATATACTAAAAGGTTGAGGAGAAGAGACCCAAACTATTTCAGGGGACTCATCAATTTTTTTATAAATCTTATTTAAATTTTTAGAAAATTCAAAGAGATTTAATATTCTTCCTAATCCATTGCCTTTATATACAGGTGTTTTTATCCATACGTATTTTAATCCATCTATTGTTTCTTCTTTAAATATATTTTCGAATTCAACATTTTTAGTCTTTAGATGATTAAATGAAGATGCAAATATAGTTACATTATGACCAAGCTTTTTTAATAATAAAGCTATAGTATGTTGTCTAGTATGAAATCCATAGCCATAAGGGAAAGCATAATGATTTATTATCCAAATATTTTTTTTATTGTCCATAATCTATTCTTTTTTTAACTTTTGTAAGTTTTTTTAAATCTAACCCATTAAAACCCATAATCTTTTTTCTATCATCAATATTACTAGTTACTATAGTACCTATCCCAATTGTAACATTATTGCCAATTTTTACTTTTTGGATAATACTACTATTTGGACCTACCCAGCAATTTTTACCAATAATTACTGAACCACTTATTTCTGCACATGCTGTAATAATTGTATTCATTCCGATCTTACAATTATGTGCAATATGGACCTGATCATCAATTTTTACATTATCATTAATTTGTGTAGAGCCTAACGTTCCTCTAGCAATTGTATTTTTTGCTCCAATCTCAACATTATTACCAATTTCTACATTTCCAATATGAGGAATTCTAATTGGTGTTCCATCATTTTCAAAATCAAATCCAAAACCATCTTCTCCAATAACTGTTCCTGACTTTATATAACAATTATCTCCAATAATAGTATTATCATAAATCGTAACATTGTTATTTATGACTGTATTTTTACCAATTTTAACATTCTCTCCAATAAAACAGAAATCATTTATCTGTACACTATCAGATATAATTGCATTCTTTCCAATTTTAACAGTATCTGCAATTCCAGAAAAAACTTTCTTTGTAAAAAAACTATCAATGACTTTAGCAAAATCTAATCTAGGATTATCAGATTTTATATAAGAAAAAGAACAATTATTAGAACTATTAAAACTGTCTCTTATACACATCTCCGAGCCC
>CAJXPH010000324.1 GCA_913057765.1 uncultured Campylobacteraceae bacterium | reverse complement strand
TATCCTCTTCGTCGGCAGCGTCAGATGTGTATAAGAGACAGCTTCTACTATAGTAAAAATTAAACATCAAATAAAAATAAATCCTAAAAGAGTTACAAATATTTTTGTAAAAAATCAAGAAAATAAAATTATTTTAAGATGGAAAGAATTAAAAAATATAGATGGGTATAATATTTACAGAAGTTCAAATTCAAAAGGTGGGTTTGTTAATATAAATAATACTTTGCAAAAAGAAAATGTTTATTTCGATAGAAATTTTAATACAAAACAGAATTATTATTATTATATTACTGCTGTGAATAAAACTATTGAATCAAGACCTTCTTCTAAAATATTAGCTTATGTACGTGATGCCACGCCGCCAGATTTTCCAAAACTTCTTAAAGCAAATGTTTCTACTGGAAAGGTAGAATTAAAATGGGAAAAGGTAAAAGATAAAAATCTTTTTGGATATAAGGTTTATATGTCAATGGATAAAGAAAAGAAAGAATGGGCTTTGGTTACAAAAAAAGCTATTTCTGAATCTTTCTTCCTTCATTCAAAAGCAAAAGAATTAAGTGGAAATTTTTATTATTATCGTGTAACAGCTATCGATAAAAGTTTTAATGAAAGTGCTTTTTCAAATATCGTAAAAATCAAACTTCCTGATGTCACTGCACCTTCTCAACCGATATTTAATAGACATAATATTTATCCAAGTAAAATACGATTTACTTGGGCTAGAACATTAGAAAAAGATTTAGACTACTATAACTTATATACACAAAAAGGAAAAAAATTAATTAGATTAAATAAAAAACCTATTATAAGTACATTTTTTGAATTTAGAAATCCAGAGATAAATGATTTTAGAAAATTTATTGTTACTTCAGTTGATACAAGTGGAAATGAATCTAAAAAAGATGAACATATTATAATAAAAGGATTAGATGTCATTGCTCCAATAATTAAAAATATAAAATACAAAATAGTAGGTAAAAATATTGAAATAAACTTTGTTGTAAAAGATGTTGATTATAATGGATTTGAAATTCTCAGAAGTAGTGGGAAAGTAAAACGATATACTAATATTTCTAGCTTTCAAAAAGGAAGTTTCTTTATTGATAAAAATATAGTTAAGGGTAGAACTTATTTTTATATGCTAAAAGTTTATGATAAATCTGGAAATATCTCTTTAAGTGACGTTAAAGAGATTAAGATAAATTAAATTATTGAAAGGTTGATTATATGAAAAATTTAAGATATATCATAACTTATTTATTTTTTAGCTTGATTATTTTCTTTGCAGGATGTAGCGGAAACCAGCAACCTTCAAAGCCTTCAAGTAATAGTAAATCAGAGATTCTTTCTAAGTTAAAAGAAATTAATGAAAATATTGAGATGAAAAATATTCCATCTTCATTTGTTCCCAATAATAAAGTTACTACTTATGAAATGAAAATAATAAATAAAAATGGTATTCTTTCTATAATAGATGCAAATAAACAATATATATTAACATCACGTGGTTTAGATTATAATGCTCATATCTCTAGTGACAAAAAGACTATGGTTGTAGATGTATTAAAAACAAATAATCTTCAAATAATTGAGCTATTTTCAAAAAAAGACACTAATCGATTTAAAAGATTAAAAAGAAGACTTAAAAGAGAGATTTGGAATGAATATTTAAAAGATAAAACTTATGAATTTAAAGATATTCAAAACCCGCAATTAAAGTTTTATGAGTGGGTTGATAATGATAGCTTTGAGTTAACATTATCTTATGAGTTTAAAAATAAATTTAATGAAAAAATAGTTCGTTATGATATTTATAAATAATATAAAAATATTGATTTATAAATGATTAACTTTTATACATTATAATTCTATTTATAAATACAAACAATTATAAATAGGAAAAAAATGCTTTTAATGAAATTACAACCAAAAGAAAAATTCTCTTTTTTACAACTTGCTCACTACTTAGCTCGAATTGATAATGAATATGGTGAAAAAGAACAAGAAATAATTTTAGAATATTGTGCGGAAATGGGTATTGACAATGATGATGCCTTTGAGAACAAAGAATTCTCACTTGAAGATACTTTAAGAGATTTTAAATCTAAAAAAAGTAAGAAGATAGTTATTTTAGAGCTGATGATTTTAATTCATGCTGATGATAAGTTTGATTTAAAAGAGAGAACTTTAATTAATCAAATTAATGATGCTTTCAACTTTTCTAATAAAGATATGGAGTTTTATTCTCAGTGGGGAAAGGCTGTTGCCGCACTTTATCAGCAAGGAAAACTCTTTATTATAGATAAATAATTATTTAAATTAAAAAATTAAATAATATTACTAGGTTAAATTGGGTAAAATAAAAGCCATGGAAATCATAGAAAAGTTAAATACTAAAATAGAAAAATTAATACGTGAATATGAACTTATAAAAAAAGAGAATCAAAATTTACGACAAGACTTAGATGATTTAAAAAATACAAATGATGAATTAGAAAGAAACAATCAAGATATGCTTTTAAAAATAGATAGTAGTTTGACTTTACTCGAGGCACAAAGACGTGGAAAATAAATTGACTTTTCACATAAATAACATGGCCTACACTATTAATGTAGATGATTCTTTAAAAACAGAAATGACACAATATCTTCCTACAGATAAAAATATTGATACAAAAGAGTTACTCGCTGCATTTATTAGAATTTCACAAGAGTTCACACAATTTAAAGAAGACTTAGAAACAATATCAGATAAAATCCCTAAAATATAGGGATAGAATGAAAAGTGCATTTTCTTTATTTGAGTTGATCATAGTTTTAGTAACTGTCTCTTATACACATCTCCGAGCCCACGAGACCAGAG
>CAJXPH010000323.1 GCA_913057765.1 uncultured Campylobacteraceae bacterium | reverse complement strand
GATCTACACTATCCTCTTCGTCGGCAGCGTCAGATGTGTATAAGAGACAGCTTAAATACTTATTAAGAACTTTTCCCACTTCACAAATTGCTATGTCACCAACTTCATGACCATAAGTATCATTGATATTTTTAAATTTATCAATATCAAACATTGCCAGGGCTAAATTAGTTTGGTTTCTTATTGATTTTTTTAAAATTGTATTTCCGCTTTCAAAAAAATATCTTCTATTATATAAACCAGTTAAAAAATCTTTATTTGCCATATCTTTGGTCTCTTTAAACAAATCAACTAAATCTAAATTTGAATTAACCCTAGTAATTACTTCCATTTCTAAATATGGTTTATTAATATAGTCATTTGCACCAATTTTTAAAAATTCTGAAATAATTTCAGGTGTATTATTTGAACTTAAAACTATAATCCCTAATTCGTCTTTATCAAATATTTCTCTTAATCTAAAGGTTAATTCCATACCATCCATAACTGGCATATTATAATCAGTCAAAACTAAAGAAAAATCTTTCTCAGTATTTTCAACAATATCTAAAGCTTCTTTACCATTAGTTGCTAATGTTACTTTTAAATTCATTTTTTTTAAGATTTTCTCTGCAGTATTTAATTGAACTTTTGAATCATCAACTAATAATATATTTTTATTCTTATTTTTAATTTCTCTATTAACAGAGGTTACTACACTCTTAATACTTTTTCTACCATCTTTAGCAATACAATCAATAATATAATTCTTGGAAAAAATCATCTCTTTTAGTTTTTTATCTAGAACACCACTTAAAACAATACTTTTAATACAATTAACTTCAATAACATCTAACATTGCACCATCTTTTGAGTCAGGTAAATGTAAATCAATTATTGCAATTACAATTTTGTTCCCATATTGGAGGATGTACTTTAAGCCATCTTTATAATTATCGGCAGTAAGGATTTCAATATCATCAAGTCTATCAAGTAGACTTTTCTTTAATACAGAAAGAGTTAATGGTGAATCATCAACTATAAGTATTTTTTTCATAATAAACTCACTTTATATTATTAATGATATCAATTACATCATTAATATTCACTTGTTTATCAATTCCTCCAAGTTCAAATGCAACTTTTGGCATACCATAAACTATAGAACTTTCTTTATCTTGTCCAAAAGTTTGACCACCTAACTCTCTTATCTTTTTTATACCTAATGCACCATCTTTTCCCATACCTGTCAAAATAAATGCAACAGTATTTTCTTTTACCTCTTTTGCAAATGATTTAAATAAAACATCAACACTAGGTTTATGATTAGAGACTTTTGGGTAATCTTTTAGAACTACTTGAAATTTATTATTTTTTATTTTTTCTACCTCTAAATGCATATTACCAGGTGCAATAAATATATCACCAAATTTTATAACTTCATTTTCACTTACTTCTGTTACATTAGAATTAAGACATATCTTATTTAATCTATTTGCAAAAGATGTAGTAAATCCCTCCGGCATATGTTGTGTAATTAAAATTGGAGGATGGGAAGGGTTAAGTTGACTTAATATTTTTTCTAAGGTTTGTACTCCTCCTGTCGAAGAACCAATAGCAACAATTTTATTAGAGTTATTAATAAAAGGTTTTACATTTGTCTTATTTTTAGAAATATAATCTAAACTTTTAGAATCTACTGCAGATTTAATTTTTGATACAAAATCATTAACAAATTCATCACTTTTAATTTCATTCATTAAAGTTGGCTTTACTACTATATCATAGGCACCAAGACTTAAAGCATCAATAGCCTTAGTAGATTTATTATCATGTAAAGAAGAAAAAACTATTGTAGGTATTGGCCTCTCTTTTTTCAACTTCTTTAGAAAAGTTAAACCATCCATTTTAGGCATTTCAAGATCTAAAATAAGTACATCAGGTAATCCCGTATTCTTAAATATATTCATAGCATCAATTGGATTTGAAGCTTCACCTATAATTTCTAATTCTGGTCTATTTTTTAATATTTTAATTATACTATTTCGAATAAGCATTGAATCATCAATTATAAATACTTTTATCATTAGAAAAACTCCAAGTTATCATTATTATCCTCAGCAATACCATAAAGTTGTGCCTCAAAGTAGCTAATATTATTTGACATTGAGTCTTCAAAAATTTTTACATCTTTAAATAATCTATATATAAATAATTCATCAATATATAAAGTTAAGTCCTCAATTATATTTGTTAAATAATCAAAAGCATTATATCTGATTGGCTCAATTTTTTCAACTTCTATAGAATCAAGAAATTGACTAAATTCAAAAAACAGATTTGAAAGATGTTCTAAGTTAGCGTTCTTTTTCATTACATTTGAAAGTTGTATCAAATCAAAGGAAATATTTAAAAAAACTTCTTTTGACATATCTAAATTATTAAGAGATTCTAAACTTCTATTTAAATTTTCATTAATAAACATAATCTCACCACTATATTTATCCAAGAAGATATCAATATTGTCATTTATATCTTCATTTTTATATTTATTTATAACTTTTTCTTTTGTTTTTAGATTTTTTTCTGTTTCATTTACAGAAAGAATCATATAAATTTTTTCTAAAAGGGTTTCTTCTTTTATTGGATTTAATAACACTGCATTGGCATCATTTAAATAGTCTTTAAAATTTAAATATATTTCATCAGATATAATACAAATGCTTTTTTTAGGTATTTGTTTAAACTCATTAGTGAAAATTTCAAACTCTCTTCGTCCAAAAGAAAATATTACAATTTCAAATTGTTCAAAAAAACTTTCATTTAATATATTTAGGGTATTTGTATTAAAATCCATATATTCCTGTCTCTTATACACATCTCCGAGCCCACGAGACCAGAGAG
>CAJXPH010000322.1 GCA_913057765.1 uncultured Campylobacteraceae bacterium | reverse complement strand
ACGAGATCCTCTCTGGTCTCGTGGGCTCGGAGATGTGTATAAGAGACAGGTACAAATAGAGCTTGTTTTATTCACCCTTTTGATGATAATAAATGTATAAAAATTACTATATCAAATGATTCTTCAGAATCAGAAAAAGAAATTGAATATTATAAGTTTTTAGAAAAAAAGAATATTTCATGGGAATATATTTCTAAATATTATGGTCAAGTTAAGACAAATTTAGGAAAGGGTGAAGTTTTTGATTTGATTAAAGATTTTGATGGTAGTGTATCAAGGACTTTATCCTCTTATCTTCAAAATGATGAGGAAACAAAATTAATAGCAAACCCTTTTCCTTTACTTCAAATTTTAAAAAATTATACTTTGAAAGAAGGTGTTGTCGTAAAAGATTTAAATACTAAAAATATGTTATATCAGAAAGTTTCAGATAATGAATCAAGATTGGTATTAATAGATGGTGTAGTAAATAATGATTTTTTACCATTTTCAAAATATATAAATTATTTTACAATAAAAAAAATCTTGCGTTTATGGCAAAGATTTGAAGAGTCTTTACCTAAAAAGTATAGTTTTAATAAATATTTTCTTGGACTAATCTTTCCTTTAAAGTAATAAGTCTAAGTACTCGTTTTTCTCTCTATTTAATGCAAAAACTTCTAAAGCTTTTTGATGGTTTTCACTTGCTTTGATTTTTTCATTTTCAAAATCTTTTGCTACGTTTAACAATATATCTTTCAATTCTTCTAAATTATTATTTTTTGTTAAATGAATATGAAATCCTAAATCTTTAAACTCAGGAGATGAAGTATCATTATAAATAATTGGTATCAATCCAAATCCAAGTGATTCAATGATTGCATTACTCATCCCTTCCCCTAAACTTGGGAAAATGAATATATCAGATTTTTGTAAATACTCTTTTACTTTTGAAGTATAACCTACAAATTCTATTTTATCTTTATATTCTAGGATCTCTAAATCTTTTTTAATTTCTTCATAGTACTCTTTATGTTGAAAGTCTCCTAGAAAAGTCATTTTAAAATCAAAGCCATTTTCATGTAAAATTCGGCAAGCTTCAAGCGCATCTTTTTGACCTTTCCCTGGATGAATTCTTCCTACATGTACCAAGTCTATTTTTTTGTTTAAATCTTTAAAATTTATATTTTCTTCCAGTTTCAAAGATGAGTATATTCTTCCTGCTTTTGCATTTTTAGGTATTGGTAATATATCAATAATATTTTGTTTCATGTATTCACAATTTCCTACAAAATAGTTTACATTTGAATAAAATAGTTTATGAAAGAAATCTTTTTTAGAAGTAGTTTTTTTAGAACCTTGCCTAATGATAAAATTGATATCAAGACCAAGTGTCGAAAAATAGAGAGATTTCATTTCTGAGGCTCCTAAAAAGATGATATTTTTTATTTCACTATCAATTAATATTTTTCTTACTTGAGAGATTAATGAGAAACTTAAATTACTAGAAAAATTTACTGAATGAACTTTTATATTATAGTCGTTGAAGTGTTCTTCTTTTTCTATTATATAACTTTTGTCTCTAGCAATAAATTCTATATCTACATCATTGCTTAGAAGTCTTGCTAACTTTACTGAGGCTAGTTCCATTCCTCCATTAACTCTTGACAGACAGATTATTACAGTTTTATTTTTCATTCGTTTAAACCCTTATAAAATGTCGATTATAGCCTATTTAAATTAAACTTAGTATATAATATATACTATTCTAAGATAAGGTTTTTTGATTTTGAAAATCACTGCAAATATAATTACATTAAATGAAGAAAAAAATATTGAAGCTGTTATTAAGTCAGTACAAACTGTATGTGACGAAGTTTTAGTTGTGGATTCATTAAGTTCTGATAGAACATGTGAAATAGCTGAAAGTTTAGGTGCAAAAGTTGTAAAACAAGAGTATTTAGGAGACGGGCCACAAAAAGCTTTTGGTGAGCCAATTGCTAAATATGATTGGATTTTAAGTATTGATGCAGATGAAAGACTTGATACAAATGCTATTGAAGCAATTAAAAAAATAGATTTAGATAACACAGAGTATGATGGATTCTCTTTTGCGAGAAAGACATATGTTGGAAATAACTTTATTAAACTATGGTATCCAGATAGAGTAACAAGATTATATAATAGAAAAAAATGTGCTTATTCAAAACAAAAAGGTCATGCAAAAGTTGAAGCTAAAAATGTATGTGATTTAGAAGTTGATATGCTTCATTACTCTTATGAAGATTATGTACATATGATAAGAGTAACTGAAAAATTCATAAAAAGAGGTGCCCAAATATCCTTCGAAGCTGGTAAAAGAGCAAGTGTTTTTGACCCCTTTGTTCATGGCGTTGGAGCTTTATTCAAAGCTTTAATTTTAAAAGGTGGAGCATTTCATGGTATTCATGGTTGGAATGTTGCAGTTATTTCTGCATTTAGCTCTTATATGAAATATGCTTTGATGTTGGAAATGCAAAAAGATGACAAATAAAAATATTCTTGAAGTTTGTTTATCTCCTGATCTAGGTGGTTTAGAACTTTATATGAGTAAATGTGTCAAACAGTTATCAAAAGAATTTAATGTATTTTCTACTATTGCAAAAAATAGCAAATTAGAAAAATACTATAAAGATAGTGAAAATAGATATTTTACTCTAAAAAGAAAAAGTAGTTTTTCTTTAATAAATGCAATGAAACTAGCTAAAATTATTGATTCTAATGATATTGATATTATTCATTTACATTGGACAAAAGATTTACCAATAGTAGTTTTAGCAAAAGTCTTTTCAAAAAGAAAACCTAAAGTTGTTCAATCAAGACATATGACTATGACTCTGTCTCTTATACACATCTCCGAGCCCA
>CAJXPH010000321.1 GCA_913057765.1 uncultured Campylobacteraceae bacterium | reverse complement strand
CGAGATCCTCTCTGGTCTCGTGGGCTCGGAGATGTGTATAAGAGACAGATGGTGAAATAATTACTAGAATAATTGAATACTTAGGGATTCATGCTATTAGGGGTTCTAGTTCAAAGGGAGCAGTTAAAGTTCTAATCTCTGCAATAAAAGAGATTAGAGGTGGTGATGATATTGGAATTACACCTGATGGCCCTAGAGGTCCTAGACATTCAGTCGCAGATGGTATAGTTGCAATTTCAAAAAAA
The DNA here is from genome assembly GCA_913057765.1 of uncultured Campylobacteraceae bacterium. GTDB lineage: Bacteria > Campylobacterota > Campylobacteria > Campylobacterales > Arcobacteraceae > Halarcobacter. The sequence goes on along the minus strand of CAJXPH010000321.1, from coordinate 2,647 downwards.
ACAAATGCAAAAATATTGATATTTAATTGTAAACCAACTAAATATTGGCAGTTTAAGTCTTGGGATAAATTTATTCTTCCTAAGCCTTTTGGTACTTTAGAGTTTTTTATTCAAGAGCCTTTAGATATAAGTCTACTTGAAATGGAAGAGGCTAAAGAGTTAATTAAAGAAAAAATGCTTTTGAATGCAATGAAATAAGGTTAAACTACGATGTTTTCTAAAGAATCTTTATATATCAATGCTATTAAGTATAAAGCACAATTAAAGATCAATTATAAAAAACTTGATAATGATGACATCATAGAAACAAATAGTTCTATTTTTATTGCTAAAGATGACATCTTAGGTAGAGATATTGCCTCAAAACTAAATGCCCATGCATCTCTTATAAATAATACATACCTTTCAACACTACTTCTTCAAGATGAAACCAAATTATTAAAGAAAAAAGAACCTAGGTTAAAAGATTTTGCCTATACTTCATTGAACAATGATTATGATGTATCAGTTTCAAAGAATACACTTTTTGAAACAAAAAATTATTTTGAAAAATGTGGAGTGGATTACATCTTTTCTGCATATCATGTATTAAATCTACATATTGAACAAAATCCTTGCAATAATAATCTAGTAGTATTATTATTTAACAATCAAGCCTTTTGTATAATCCTTAATTCTAAAGGCGAAATAGTATTTAATAGAAAAATTGAACTAACTCCTTTTGAAAATATTAAAGAGAGTAATTTTTATGAAAATGATATTTTAGGACAAAAACTTTTTGATGAGATTTATTTTTTAGAATTGAATGAAGCTATTAAAAATACTATTGAAGAATTTTATAAAGTTACAAAGAATGTCTTTATTGAAAAAGTTTCACTTTTATATAATTTAAAACAAATCTCTGAAGAACAAATCTCTTCTATGAATGAAAACTTTATGATTGATGTAACTTATCATCCTATTTCTGTAGATGAAGAGTTATTTGAGTTATCAAAAGATTCCCATAGTCACAAGAGTTTTATTAAGCCTAGGCCTAAACCTAGCAATAACTTTTCAAATGTGATTTTTACATTATTGATTATTGCACTTATCTTAGGTATCGGATATTTGTATTTACCATATGACAAATTATTCAATAAAGAGATGCAAAAAGAAATAGTGAAAAAAGAGAAAATTATTGAGCGTGTAGTTCAATTACCTGATCACTCTTTTAAAAATGGTATTATAGAAACTAGAATTCTAAAATTGTTAGAAATGGTACCTTATGATATGGTATTAAAAGAATTATTAATTGAAAAGAATTCAATTAAAATAAATGCTGATTTATTAAATAAAGATACTTATATTAAAGTTATTCAACCTCAATTATTGAAAAATTATAATGTAAGTAATATTAGCTTTAAAGATGAAAAGTCTCATATTTTAGAAGGTATAATTTTAGCAGAAGGTTTAAAAGAAAGAAATACTACTAAGTTTAGAGATTATAAAGATACATATGTTTCAAATGAATTTATGCCTATTATAACTGTGACTGAACAAATTAAAATACTTTTTCCTAAAGATACTATTGTAACTTTTAAATCAAGTTTTAAATCTGAGGTTGTAACATTTAATTATTTAGTTAATGTAATTATTAAAAGACCATTAGAATTTTTTGAAATAATAAATACAATTAGTAATGAATTATATTCAATAAATATTTCATATCCAGTTAGCTTTGTAAAAACAGAAGCTGGCGTTGAAGTAGAATTTATTCTACAGTTTCACCAACCAAAATAGTTATTAACCAAACCTTTTATATATTTTGTTTAATATCCCTATGATGGTTCTTCTTTAATTTTCATAAATTCTTTTTCTACTTCAATAAATGCATCGACAACTTCAGGGTCAAAGTGACTACCTTTCCCTTCTACAATAATCTCTTTAGCTTTCTCATGAGTAAAACCTTCTTTATAAACTCTTTTTGATATAAGAGCATCATAAACATCAGCAACTGCCATAAGTCTAGCAGATAAAGGAATCTCTTCACCTACTAGTCCATTTGGATAACCAGATCCATCATATTTCTCATGATGGAAATTAGCAATTTCCTCTGCAAAATTTAAAAAAGTATCGTCTATAAGTTCACCTTTTGTACTTCTAATAGCTTCTGCTCCAATTTGTGAATGCTTTTTCATAACATTAAATTCTTCAAAAGTTAACTTCCCAGGCTTAAGTAATATATTATCAGGAATACCAACTTTCCCAATATCATGTAGAGGTGCAGATTTATATAAAATATCAATATTTTCGTCAGTCAAAAAATCTTTATATTTTTTATTTTTTTGAAGAATAAGTGCAAGTGCTTTTACATATTTCTGAGTTCTGATGATATGTGCACCTGTTTCATTATCTCTAGCTTCAGCAAGAGATGCCATACCTAAAATAATAACATCTCTTGTACGTTTTACTTCTTCTTGTTTATTTTTTAAATCAAGAATCATATGATTCGTTCCTTGAGCCATTAATCCAAATTCATCATTTGTAACAACAGGAACTTGTGTATGTAAGTCTCCATCTGCAATAGTTGATAATACATTATTTTGAGTATTAAGAAGCTGTCTCTTATACACATCTCCGAGCCCACGAGACCAGAGAGGATCTCGTA
>CAJXPH010000320.1 GCA_913057765.1 uncultured Campylobacteraceae bacterium | reverse complement strand
CTATCCTCTTCGTCGGCAGCGTCAGATGTGTATAAGAGACAGTTGTTGACTTGTGACTAACTCTTTTTTTGACTCTAAAAAAGATAGTTTTTCATTATTCTTATCATATTGACTTAATTGTTTAATTCTTTTTTTTGCCTGATAATTTTTTTCTTTTATTTTTACAATCTCTTTTTGAACAGATAATGAACTTCTCTCTTTTTGAAGTTCTATCTCTTCATCCTTTGCATTTATTCGCAATAAAACTTGATTCATCTTTACAAAACTTGATTCTAATTCTTTATTTACATATTTAATTACACCTGATGTTTGTGATTTTATTTCTATTTTCTCATTTGGATTTATTTGTGTCATATACTCTCTTGCAAATAAAGAGGAGAAAGTGAATAGACCTATTAATATTTTTTTTATCATTTGTTATCCTTTGATATATCTTTGTTTAGCATTGCAAAAAGAGCTGGTAAGAAGATCAGTGTTAAAACTGTTCCCCATAAAAGTCCAAATCCTAAAGAGATCGCTAATGGTTGTAGAATTTTTGATTGTCCTGTTGCATAAAAAATTAATGTTGAAAGACCTAAGAAGGTTGTCACAGAAGTAATAACAATTGGTCTAAGTCTTAGAGTTGCTCTTTTGATTAATTCATCTAAAGTTTTTGTTTTTTTAATGAAATCTAACATTACAATGGCATCATTTATTACAACCCCAGCAAGACCTAACATTCCCACGATTGAAGTTAGCGTTAAATTCATATCTAAAAGTAAATGTCCAAAAACTGCACCCGTCACAGATAACGGGATAAGTGATAAAACTAATAATGTATATTTAAAAGAGTCAAACATTGTAAGTAGTGTTAAAAAGATCAAAAAGATTGCAATAAAAAATGCATAACTTAGCTCTTTTAGCATTTGCTTATTTTGCTCTGCTTCTCCTTCTAAGATAATAGAAACACCTTTCCCCTCTAGTTCTTGAAGTTTTTTATCAATCATCTCTAAAGTTTCTGTTGCTGTTATAACTTTATTATTTACATTTGCTACAACAGATTTAATATTAACTCCATTTTGTTTATAAATTGAATCAAAATTTTCTATATAAATAAAATTTGCAATTTCATTAAGTGCTATTTGTTTATTTGTATTAGGAACTTGAATTTCAAAATTTTCAAAATCTTCAAAACTATTTTTATTTACATCAAAACTTATAAATTCAATAACTCCTTCTTTATCTAAACCTTTTGATTGTGTGGATTTAAGATATGAACTTGATAAGATACTTGATACATTTGTTTCATTAAAACCTAAAGACTGTCCATATTTATTTATCTCTATTTTTAATTCTTTAATACCTTTTTTAGCTGTATCATCAACAAAAATAACTCCATCAATGGCTAATAACTCTTTTTTTAATTCATTTATTGATTGTTCTAATAGTTTATTATCTTTAGTTGATATAAGAATCTCAATATCATTTGCAGTAACTCCTGCCCCTTCTTTTTTAATTGCAAACTCAGCTAAACCTTCCGGTTTGTAATCTTTAAAAAGATCTGTTAAATAAAGAACTATCTCATCTAGACTTTTTTCTCTAATTCTTCTGTCTTTACTATTATCAAAAGACAATATAGGAGTTATATATCCATCAACAAAGTTTTGAGCAACTCTTTCTTCAACTTCTATATTAAATTGAAAAACAGATGATTTAATTTCTATGTTTTCTTGATTATCTGTTCTTAAACCAACAGTATATGAAATAGATTTTAATCCTAGTTCTTCTTTTATTTCAAGTAATTTTGTTTGTATCTCTACAGTTTTGGCTTTTACTTCTTTAACAGAGTGATCAATATTAAATTTTCCTCTTATAAAAAATCTATCTCCATCAAAATCTGGGAACATTTGATATCTCATACTAGAGATTAAAAAAATGGTTAAAATAGTAATACTAAGAGAAAATCCAATAACGAACTTTTTCTTATGACGTAATATTCCCTCGAGAACTCTTCTATAAAAATTATTCGCTTTACTCCAATCTAACTCTTTATCATCTTTATTAAGAGTATGTAACCCATGAATTGGTAAGAAGATAAAACTCTCAACTAAAGAGGCTAAAATTAAAACAACTACTGCAACGGGAATCATCTTTAAAAACTCTCCCAGTTCTCCTGTTAACATCATCATAGGGATAAAGGCAAATACTGTTGTAAGTGAAGACGCAAGAACAGGAGTAATTACTTCTTTAGTTCCATCAATTGCACTTTGAAGTTTGTCTTCTCCTAAAGCAATATGCCTTTGTATATTTTCTGCAATAATAATTGCATCATCAACTAAAATACCTAAGACTAGAAGAGCACCAATAAGTGTAATCATATTAATACTATATGAAGTAAATGAAAGGAAAACTACACCCATCAATATTGCAGTGGGAATACCAAGAACTACAATAAAAGCAACACGTTTATTAATTAGTATATAAATTGCGATAGCAACAAGTAAAAGTCCAAACATAATTCCAGAGATAACTGTATTAAGTCTTTTTTTAATTAAAATAGAAGTATCATAAAACGTATCAACTTTTATATTCTCATATTCTTTATTAAATTTTTCAACTTTTTCTTTTACTTGTTCAACTAAAGAAATTGCATTTGCTTTTTCATTTTTAGATAAACCTAATTCAATATTCTTTTTACCATTTAGAAAAGATAAAACATCAGTCTGTTCATATTTTCTTTTTACTTTTGCAATGTCTGATAAATATATAGACTTTTCATCTACTTTTAACATAGTATTTAAAAGTTCATCTACACTTTTTGCTCCATTTTTTGAAGATAAATACAAATGTCCATTTTTATCCTCTATTTTTCCAATTGGAAAAATATAAGATATATTTTGAATCTGCAGTTGTAATGAAC
>CAJXPH010000319.1 GCA_913057765.1 uncultured Campylobacteraceae bacterium | reverse complement strand
TGGTCTCGTGGGCTCGGAGATGTGTATAAGAGACAGGATTAATAAATCCATAATAAATATCATTTTTTCTAACGAAAATACCTTTAGAATCATTTCTCATATTGAAAATTTCTAAAGCTTTATCTATTCCCCATGAGATATCAATTTCTAATACAGGTTTAATATATGTTCTAAGTTTTGTTTTAAATGATATATTTTTTGCTAAAGACAAACCGTATTGAGAATATGAGAGCTCTTTAATATCAACTTCATATATTACTCCTTCAATCTTTTTTTCATTATTGATAATTGGAACAAATATATTTTGAGTATGTTCTTTAAAATAGATGAATAGTTCATGTAAAGTGGAATTAATATTTAGTGGTACTATTTTTTCTATATATGATTTACCAATGAAGTTATTGTTAATATCTCTTCTGTCTTTTTTAAATAATCCTCTAATATTTGAATATGATTTTTCTATACATTTTGTATTTAATGTAGGTTTTGCAATTAAGTAACCTTGTACATAATCTGCTTTTATATCTTTACATGTATAGTATTCCTCAATTGTTTCAATACCTTCAGCAATGACTTTTATACCCATTATATGAGCCATTTCTACAATTGAAGAACAAAACAACCTCTTCTTTGAATCACTGTTAATCTTATTTATAAAAAATCTATCCAATTTAATAAAGTTTGCTTCTGCGATATATAATAAATGTAAGCCTGAAATTCCTGTCCCAAAATCATCAATTGCAATATTAAAATTATGTTTTTTATATATTTGAATAATTTTTTTTAGTAGGTTTTCATCATCAAAAGAGTGATGTTCTGTAATTTCAAAACAAATAGTATCTTCTTTTAAAGATACATCTTTTAAAATTTTACTTGTTTCTCCTACTTTAAAATCTGGCATAGTTAAAATTCTATTATCTATATTATAAAATAGTTTTAGATTCTTTGCTTCTATTTCCTTGAATTTTTCAATTGCTTTTTTTCGAAGAAGAATATCTATTGGAAAAAGTATTTGTTTATTATTTAATTCATCAAAGAAATCTTGTATTGATTCAAATCCAAGTTTATTTGTATTTCGAATTAATGCCTCTACTGCATAGGTCTTACCTGAATAAGTATTGACAATAGGTTGAAAAGCAAAATCAAGTTTGTCAACGTCAATTTCTGTTGACATTAAGTGCCTTTATATTTTAGTAGATTTATAGATAGACTTTTACCTCTTCTTCGCTCTAACAGGTAAAAGTCCATTTATAAACCTAATAAAAGAGAGAAGAATCTCTCCTTTAATTAGTAAATAGTGATTAATGTTTTTTAGTTAAGTCTTCTAAAGTAAGTTTTTTACCATTCATAACAGAAGTTCTAACAGCAGTTCTTTGTGCATCTGGTAAAGGGATAAGTCCAATTTCACCTAAGATACTATCATGTCCGATCATATTCTCTGACATAAACATTTCAGCATATTTATTCATTGCCGGAACATCTTTTTTATGAGAGTTTTTAGTATAGAAGAATAAAGATCTAGAAATTGGATATTTACCAGAAGAAATTGCATCTGGAGTAGGAACAACACCATTTACTTTTGATCCAGATAATTTGTCGTCATTTTCAATTAAGAAAGAGTAACCAAAAATTCCGAATGCATTTTTGTTTTTAGTTAATTTTTGAACGATAATATTATCATTTTCACCTGATGGAACATAAACACCATCTTGTCTAACTACGGCATATTTTTTATATCTTTTGTTAGCTTTTTTGTCAGCTTTGTAAAGGTCAGTATATACAGACATTTTTTTGAATGTACCTTTTAATACCATATCTTCGAATGCATCTCTAGTTCCAGAAGATTTTGGTGGTCCATAAACGATAATTTCTCTGTTTGGTAAAGAAGCATCAATATCTGACCATTTTTTATATGGGTTAGTAATTAGTGATTTACCATCAGCAGATGGAACTTCAGCAGCTACAGCTAAAGCTAATTGTTTTTTTGTAACATTGAAAGGAGTATTTGATTTATCTTGAGCAAACGCAATACCATCAAATCCGATTACAGCTTCAGTGATGTCAGTAACACCATTTTTTTCACACATTTTAAATTCTTTAGCTTTCATTCTTCTTGATGCATTAGTGATGTCTGGAGTATTCATATCATTCCCAGCACAAAATAATTTCATACCACCACCTGAACCAGTTGATTCAACTACTGGCGTTGGGTATTTAGTTGTAGCTCCTAATTCTTCAGCAACAGCAGAAGCGAAAGGATAAACAGTTGAAGAACCAACCATTTTGATTTGATCTCTAGCACTTAAAGATATAGTAAGTGCAGCAGTTGCTAATAAAGCAATAGATGTTTTTTTAATTGTCATTTTTTAATCTCCATAAATTTTTGTTATGGAAGTTTATTGTTTATTGGTTACATCTTGGTTACTTGAAATGAGATGAAAAAGTTTAGGGCTTTAGTTAGTCGTCTCTTCTTCTACGTCTAGGATTAGGTACTGTTTGATTACTTATATAGTCTTCTTTACGACGTTTTCTTGGTATAAATTGATTTTCTTCATAACTTAAATCAGCTATTCTTCTTTTTGGCAATTCTTCTTTATTTGTAAAGTCATCTTTTCTTCTTTTTAACGAAGGTTCATCTAAATGCATAAAGTCATCTTTTCTGCGTCTAGGAGTTAGTGTCTTTTGCATTATAAATAAATCTTCTTTTTTAATCTTTTTTGTTTGTCTATTTATATAATCACTTTTACGTCTCATATTATTTGTAAGAGGAGGGTTTATAAAATCATCTTTTCTTCTTTTTTCTCTAGGAGTAATATTTTTAGATTGTTGAGTTGCTTGACTATAGAATTCCTGTCTCTTATACACATCTCCGAGCCCACGAGACCAGAGAGGATCTCGT
>CAJXPH010000318.1 GCA_913057765.1 uncultured Campylobacteraceae bacterium | reverse complement strand
TACGAGATCCTCTCTGGTCTCGTGGGCTCGGAGATGTGTATAAGAGACAGTTATTCCATCTTCTAAAGAAACTTTACATTTATATCCTAATATATTATTTAACTTATCAAAACACACATTATAATTTCTACTATCCGAACTACCTGTACCTTCTTGAAATGTTAATTCACATTGTTTATAAATTTTTTGAATATTTAAAGCTATATCTTTTACTTGATAATTTTCTATATTATCTCCCACATTAAACGCTTGATTATAAACAATATTTTTGGGAGCCTCTAATACTGTAATCATTGCATCACATATATCATTTACATGAACTAATGGTCTCCATGCTTTACCATCACTTAACATCTTTATCTCTTGTATTGTATGTGCAAAACCAGTCAAATTATTTACTACTATATCAAATCTCATCCTAGAAGAAATTCCAAAAGCAGTTGCATTTCTCATAAATGTAGGAGAAAAAGTTTTATCTGCTAATTTAGAGATAGCTTTTTCCGTCAAAATTTTAGATTTTCCATAAACTGTCTGAGGGTTAGAAATATCATCTTCTGTCAACCTATTGTTAGAAGCGCCATATAAAGAGCAAGAACTTGCAAAAATAAATTTCTTAACTTTTGCTTTTTTTGCAAGTTTAGCAAGTTTTAATGATGCTTCATAGTTTATATCATAGGTTAGTTTTTCATTTATTTTTCCAAGAGGATCATTACTTAATGCTGCTAAATGAATAATAGCATCAAAACCTATTAAATCATTTTCTTCCACATCTCTTATATCTTTTTCTATCAGATGATAATCATTACTATTTTCATTGGTTAATAAACCATTCTTATAGAAGCAAATATCATATCCTGTTATTTCATATCCATTTTTTTTAAGCTTTGGCATCAATACAGAACCTATATAGCCTTCACTTCCTGTTACTAATACTTTCATTCCCAAACCATCCATTGTGCTTTAGAATTGCTAATTAAAAATTCTAATTGTTTTTTGTCTCTTAATGTATCCATACATTTCCAGAAATCATAGTGTTTATAAGAGACAATCTGTTTATCTCTTACTAGATTTTCCATTGGTTCTTTTTCAAACATTATATCTTCACAATTTTCTAAATAGTTAAATAATTCTGGTTTAGCTACAAAAAAACCGCCATTAATCCATCCTTCTTCATTCTTAGATTTTTCACTAAATGTTATAACGTTTTGGTTACCATCAGTTTGTAATATTCCAAATCTACTTTCTGGTTGAACAGAAGTCATTGTCAAAAGCTTATTACTCTTTTTATGGAAAGATAAAAGCTCTTTAATATTTACATTAGAAACCCCATCTCCATATGTTAAAAAGAAATCATTACTTCCAATAAATGATTGAGCTTTTTTTATTCTTCCTGCTGTTGATGTTTTTAGCCCAGTATCAAGAAGAGTTACTTTCCATGGCTCACTAGAATTATTATGAACCTCCATCGCTCCCGTAGCTATATCGAAAGTTACATCACTTTGATGTAAAAAATAATTTGCAAAGTATTCTTTTATATAATATCCCTTATAGCCAAGGAGTATTACAAAATCATTAAACCCATAGTAAGAATAAATTTTCATTATATGCCATAAAATAGGTTTACCTCCTATTTCTACCATTGGTTTTGGTTTTAATTCTGTTTCTTCACTCAACCTTGTACCGTATCCACCTGCTAAAATTACAACTTTCATTTTATACTCTCATTTAAAAATTTTATAAAATCATCATTTCTTTTATCTATATAATGTTTTTTATAGTTACGTTGATTCCAATCACCCCAAAATCTTCGTAATTTTGGATTACCCACAACCTCAGCTAAAAAGTTCTGATATTTCTTTATACTATTCATTGGTTCGCCATCAAATTTTGGGTAAAAACTTCTTATTTTTTCTACTGTAGAATTAGGTAACGTTCTAGTATCATCATCTTTTAATTTTACAACAATAGGACACCCACTTAATCCTGCTTCAACTTTTGAAACACCTTGATTAAAAGGAAAAGTATCGGGGAAAACATCAATTATCCTATTATAAACACTTGCATTTATATGTCCAGGGAAAAAGAATCTATCCAAAACTTTTTCATTAATATTCTTTATCTTATTTATTATAGAAACCTTATCCCCTTCCCCACATGCAATATATATTGCATTGCTATACTTATTCAAGATTTCTATAATTACTCTTAAATATTCAATATTATCAATTTTTATTAATCTTCCAATTGTTCCTAATTTTAAAGAATCCTTTGGATAAAAATCTTCTACTTCACGTATAGACTTATTTAAATCTTCTTTCTCCTTTTCATACTCTAACCCAATATTAATTGAACTATATACTTCTCCACAAAGATTTTCTTTTTGATATAACGAGGAACCATGTTTTAATCTAAAATCTATTCCTTCCAAATTATATGAATAATTACCGTGACTCCAATAAATTTGAATGGGACATGTTCGAGTAGTAAATAAGAAATTATATTCTGGTCTTGAATGCATCCCAATTAAAATATCTATTTCTTTGTCAAGGATCAAATCTCTTAATACTAAAGACTTTGCAACTACTGAATAAAAAGGTGTATTTTCTTCCATTAAAACTTCATGACAATTTATATATTCAAAACCTAATTCTTTTGTTAATTTTTCAACTTCAGGGGAAGACCCTCCCAATTCGGTAAAGTTTAAATTTAAAATTATGAATTCATAGTTTTTATTTTCTTCTTCATTTAAATTTTTTAATAAAGAATAAAAAACCTTGAAAATAGAATAATTAATCATTCTTTCTTGTAAAAATGCCACTTTTATAGGCTTACTTTTATCTAATTTTTTATTATTCTGCTGGATTTTATTTCTGTCTCTTATACACATCTGACGCTGCCGACGAAGAGGATAGTGTA
>CAJXPH010000317.1 GCA_913057765.1 uncultured Campylobacteraceae bacterium | reverse complement strand
TGGTCTCGTGGGCTCGGAGATGTGTATAAGAGACAGATTTAGAATCTATGTCACAAATAAAAAGTGATTTTGAATTTATAAAAATTACAAATATTGGTAGTGAATTTTTAGATGATGAAAAAATTAATAAAATAAAACAAATCTCAGAATATACTTACATTTTAAATGATAAAAAAATACCATTATTAAATGATAATGAAGTTCATAATTTAACAATTAGAAAAGGTACATTAACAGAAAAAGAGAAGAATATTATGAATAGTCATGCTAAATTATCTTTAGATATGTTAAGTACACTTCCTTTCCCAAAGAAATATGAAAAAGTATTAGATATTGCAGTAAATCATCATGAAAAACTAAATGGAAAGGGATACCCTAGAGGATTAAGTGCAAAAGATTTAACTTTAGAAGATAGAATAATGATTCTTGCAGATATCTTTGAAGCATTAACGGCCAGAGATAGACCATATAAAGAAGGTAAGAAACTTTCAGAAGTATTTAGTATTCTAGGTTCAATGGCAAAAAACAATGAAATAGATGCCGACTTATTAAAGTTTTTCCATGATAGTGAAGCATTATTTGATTATGCAAATGAAAAACTAGAACCTTCACAAATAGATGAAAGTACTCTTGATATATAATGAATTCTAAAAAAGCCATAAAAAAGTTTTTTATATATCTCAGCGTGGCGCTGACTTTAGCGTCTACTCTATCACTTTTATATATCTATTTTCCAAAATCGTTAGAGTCAATAGACAATCGATTAAGGGACTATTTCTTTACTATTAGAGGAGAAATACCAAATACAGAAAATGTAATTATAGTTGATATAGATGAAAAATCTTTAAAAAAACTTGGACAATGGCCTTGGTCAAGAAATAAAATTGCAAAAATTTTAGAGAACTTAACAAAGTCAGATGTTGGATTAATATCTTTTGATATGGTTTTTCCAGAGACAGATAATAGCTCCCCACATAAGATATTTAAAAAATATAATATACAAAAAGAAAACATTCCAAATTTTGATTTAGAATTTTCCAAAATGATAGCTAATACGCCAACAATATTAGGGTACTTATTTGAATTTAAAAAAGATGTAGAATATATTAGTCAAAAAACACCTCAAGTTCCAAGTATATTTATTGAAAGAAATAAAACTTTAGGTTCCCAATATCTTCTTAATGCAACAGGTACAATTTTAAATATTCCTCAATTACAAGATAGTGCTTATTCAAGTGGTTTCTTTAATAATGTTCCAGATGAATCGGGTACTATTAGAAGTGTTCCATTAGTAATATCTTTTGATGATATGATATACCCATCACTTGCATTAGAATCATTAAGAATATTGTCAAATAGTAAGAAGGTTTATATTAATTATAATGAACATGGGGTAATGAATATCAGTATGAATGATATTACAATTCCTACGGATAGGCACGGTAGACTATTAGTTAATTTTAGAGGGAAAGAAAAAAACTTTAAATACTATTCTGCAGTGGATATATATAATAATATAATTGATAAAGAAAAATTAGCAAATAAAATTGTATTAATAGGAACATCTGCTGCGGGACTACTTGATTTAAGAGCAACGCCCTTTGAATCTATATATCCAGGAGTTGAAGTTCACGCAAATGTTATAGATAACATTATAAGTGGAGACTTTATATCAAAAGATTCAAATAGCGAATCTTACAATACTCTAATCATTTTTATGCTATCTATCTTAGTGATTTTATTAATCACTTATGTTCCTTTTTGGATGAACCCAATACTAACAATTGTTTTTTTAGCTGGAACACTTATTTTACTTTATAATATACTCTTTACCTATGGATATGTTTTAAATATCTTTTTCCCTATCTTAACAATTCTTATTGGGGCAATTGTCGCAACCTTATTTGATTACTTTTATAAAATAAAACAAGAAGAAGCTATAAAGAAAAAGTTTGCATCAAAAGTATCAAAAGATGTAATGGATAATCTTCTAAAAAATATTGATAGTACTGAGTTTCAAGCTATGGAAAAAGAAGTAACTATATTTTTCAGTGATATTAGAGGTTTTACAAAAATTTCTGAAGAAATGAATAGTGCAAAAAATCTTATCACCTATTTAAATCAGTATATGGAACCAATGAGTAATATTATTACAAAATATGAAGGAACAATTGACAAATATATTGGTGACGCAATCATGGCATATTGGAATGCTCCTGCTGATGTTAAAAATCATGCGGATAAAGCAGTTCAAGCCTCATTAGAACAAATAAATGAGTTAAAAATATTAAATAAAAAATTAGCTTCTGAAAACAAACCTTTAATAGATATAGGAATTGGGTTAAATACAGGTCCTGCTATTGTTGGAGAGATGGGTAGTACTAAAAGAAGTGATTATACAGTTATTGGTGATGCCATTAATCTTGGTGCTAGAATTGAATCGCTATGTAAGTATTATAATTCAAAAATAAGTATCTCTACTTTTACAAAAGATGCACTTGAAGACACATATATTTTCAGATTTTTAGATTTAGTAACTGTAAAAGGAAAAGATGAAGCAGTAGAAATTTGGCAAGTTCATGGAAAAGGAACAGCTTCAAAAGAACTTGAAAAAGAATTAGAAGAACACCAAAAGGCAATTGACCTTTATAAAAATTCAGATTTTGAAAATGCACTTGAACTATTTGAGAAACTAGAAAACAATGAATACAAAACTAATCAAAATATCTATAAAATATATATAGCAAGATGTAAAGAATTCATATCTTCACCTCCAAAGAATTTTAATGGAGTTTATGAGCATAATACAAAGGGATAATAAATATTTTTAAGCTTATTTAAACTTCAAAAAAAGCAATAACTAAAGAATAAGCAGAAATCATATAATCTATTTTATTATATTTTTATAATTTTATATTATTAATAT
>CAJXPH010000316.1 GCA_913057765.1 uncultured Campylobacteraceae bacterium | reverse complement strand
CAAAATAAAGATGAAGTAGTATTAAATTTTAAAAATTTAATGAAAGATATTAAACCAAAATCTCTTGATATTAATGAAAAGATTTTGACTTACTTAAAATAAAGGGGATAATATAGGGGACAGGCGACTTTAAATCACTGTCCTCTTTTTATCTTATTTACTTAATTTTTCTCTAGGAACAAATTCTAAGACAGTTGCATTGATACAAAAACGTAGTTTTCCTTCTGGTGCATCATCAAAGACGTGACCTAAGTGTGCGCCTGATTTTTTTGCAAGAACTTCAACCCTCTTCATTCCAAAACTGTAATCTGCTTTTTCAATAGTTGAGCCATCTACTGCTTTGAAAAAACTAAGCCATCCTGTTCCTGAATTAAATCTATCTTTAGTATCAAATAAAATATCACCTGAAACTTTATCTATAAAAACACCATCCCCAGTGTTTTGAAATTCTTTGTATTGTTTACAAAAACGTCCATCAGTTTTTTTATTAAAAGCAACATCATATCCTTCACTATCAACACCAAGTTTAAAAGCACCAAGAGCTTGATAAAATGCTTTTTCATCCATATATCCCGTGTGTGAAAAAACTTCTTTTCCATCTTCAAAGAAAATGATAGTAGGTGTTCCTTGAATTTTACTTTTGATATTGAAACCTTTTAAAGATGCTTCTTTTGTTGTCCGAAGTGAAATAGTTCCCTTATAATGATCTGTTACATTAGCTTTAAACTTTTCACAAAACACACAATGCAAGGCATCTATTACGATAATCTCTTTACCTTTTAAAGGTGTAATTACGTCTACAAGTATTTTTTCATTATCAAATTTTACACCCGTTGCATGGTTAGGGCAATATCCTGCGGGATTCTTCTTTAAATAATCTTGATGGTAAGTTTCAGCAGGATAAAATACATCTAATGGTTTTATTTCAGTAGTAATTGCTCCATAACCGGCATTTGTTAAAAGTTTTTGATAAACCTCTTTAGTTGCAAGTGCTATATCTTTTTGTGTATTGGATTCGTAGTATAAGGCACTTCTATAGTTGTTACCTCTGTCATTACCTTGTCTGTTACCTTGTGTAGGATTATGAAGTTCCCAAAATGATTTGATAAGTTTTAAAGTTGAAATTTTTGTATCATCATAAACAACTTTAACAACTTCTGTGTGGTTGATAAGATCTTTTTGTGAATTTCTGTATTTTAGTACAGTTTTATATGTTGGGTTAGTATAACTTCCACCTGCATAACCAGAAGTCGCTTCTTTTACACCTTCTAAGTTTTCAAAATATTTTTCAACACCCCAAAAACAACCTGCACCAAGTACAAGGGTTTGTGTTTTTGCAAAAAGTGCTATGCTCAGTGCTAAAAATAAAATCAGTTTTTTCACAGATTATCCTTTTTATATATATTTTTTTAGAATTATAATGAAGATTTGTATAGTTAGTGTGTACTATTTATTTACAATAAGGACAATCATAATCCGTATCTTCAGGTTTTTTTGGGTGTGTTTTATTATCCAGTTTGTTTTTATCAAAAGCATGATAGTTTTTACACTCTTTTACAAAAGCACTTTTAGGGTTTGAAGCATAGAAAAATTTAAATCTTTTATATTTACCAATCCAATTTTTAATTTCAGCATTTAAATCTGTATCAGAACGACCAAAATTTTGAACTACAAACATTCCACTATTACTTTCATATCCTAATGCAAAGTTACCAGCTGATATTTTTGTGATTTCATAATCTACACTCTTGTTTGTTAAAGCATAAGAACTTTTCATTCCAATAGATCTTTTCATTTATTTTCCTTACAATGATTTTCTAAATGATATTTATATTAAGTGTAAAATACCATTCTTTCACTGAAAATATATTATGTACCCTTAACTTCACAATTCATGTACTTTTTTATTTCATCATATCTCTAACAAATATTTTATAGGTTAAAATAATATATAAAAGGATAATTGATGAAATTTATTAATACTTTAGTTTTTACGTCAGCTTTACTACTATCAAATGCAAATGCCCAAAAACCAGTTCTCCCAAATATTTTAAATCCAGAAATAAAAGAAAATACAAATACTTTGCCTTCTGTATTTAAACGAACGGGTCCTACTGTTCAAATTGGAATATTACTAGATACAAGTAATAGTATGGATGGTCTTATAAATCAAGCAAAAGACCAACTTTGGAAAATAGTAAACGAAGTGGCAAAAGCTAATAAGAATAGCAAGGATGTGACCATTCAAGTAGGGCTTTTTGAATATGGTAAATCATCACTTCCTGGTTTTGAAGGTTACCTACAAATGCTTGTTCCTTTAACTGATGACTTAGATAAAGTATCTGAAGAACTGTTTGCTTTAAGAACACAAGGTGGAGAAGAGTATGCTGGAAAGGTTATTTTAGATTCTGTAAATCGTTTTGTTTGGTCTTCTCATAAAGATGACTTAAAACTTCTTATTATTGCAGGAAATGAATCCTTTAAACAAGGTGATGTACCTTATGAAAAAGCAATAAATAAAGCCATTGATAATGGAATTATCGTAAATACTATTTTTTGTGGATCTTCTTATAATGGAAAAAAATTCCATTGGGAAGATGCTGCAAAGATAGGAGAGGGTAAATACTTTAATATTAACCAAGATGATAAAAGAATTTATCAGCCAACACCTTATGATGATAATATTATTAGCTTAGGTAAAGAACTAAATAAAACTTATTTGAGTTATGGTACTAGGAGTGTTAGAGTTAGTAAAATGGCAAATATTGCAGTTCAAGATTCAAACTCTATGGCTTCATCAAAAGAAGCTTATATTGAAAGAAATTTAGTAAAATCAAAAAAACAATATGCAACAACAAGTTCGGATTTAGTAAGTGCTTATGAAAAAGATGAAGAAGTATTAAGTCTGTCTCTTATACACATCTCCGAGCCCACGAGACCAGAGAGGATCTCGT
>CAJXPH010000315.1 GCA_913057765.1 uncultured Campylobacteraceae bacterium | reverse complement strand
CTACACTATCCTCTTCGTCGGCAGCGTCAGATGTGTATAAGAGACAGATATTATGCCAACAAAAACAATTGAAAGAACAGAAATAAATAAAGTAGTATAAGAAACAGTTTTAGATAGTTTATAAGACATAATTTTCACCTCTTATAAATAAAATATCACAAGACTAAATATAATATTTTAGTCTTTATAATAATATAATCTTATATTTTAAGTTTTACTTAATAAGATTATTTTTTTACTATATCGTAATATTCAGGAGGGATAAATTTAAAAATATCATCACTTATATCATTATTTTGACTAGAATTATGGAACGTTATTAAAATCTTATTTTCTAGTTGATCTGAATATGAAAGAGATTTTATTTTATCATTTTCTAAAAAAATAATATATTTTGTACTATATAGTTCTGCCTCAAATTTATTTTCTTTAATTTTCTTCGCATCTTTTAAAAGTTTTACTATATCTATACTATTTTCTAATGTTGTATAAATAGCTTGTTCTAATTCTGGTTCATCAACAATTGCGATATTATCAAGAACATACACATTTTTGATAATAGGAGTTTCATATTTCCATAAAACCTTACCACTATTTTTAATAAAAACTTTGCCCTTATATTCAATAGTTTTATTAGCTTCATTAGTAACCAATTGAGAAAAATCCGCCTCAAAACTTTTTAAATTTTCTAATTGTGAAGAAGCAAATACATTAGAAATAAACAACATAACCAATACTAACAATTTATAAACCATATTTTAACCTTAATTTTTATATAATCTTGCGATTATAACTTATACAAAATTAAAGTATATGTATTGTGAAACTGTTTGATATAAAAGGAATTTATTATTATGATTAATGTTTTTTCAAAGATTTTTGGGACCTCTAACGATAGAGAAGTAAATAGATATAGAAAAAGAGCAAGTGAAATCACTGCTTTAGAGAGTAAATATGAAGCTTTAAATGATGAAGAATTAAAACTTTCTTTTGAAGAATTAAAAAAACAAGTACAAAGTGAAGAGAAAACACTTAGCGATGTATTAAATGATTCTTTTGCCATTACTAGAGAAGTTAGTAAAAGAACACTGAATATGAGACACTACGATGTTCAACTTGTTGGTGGTATGGTTTTAAATGATGGAAGAATTGCTGAAATGAAAACAGGTGAAGGTAAAACTTTAGTTGCAACACTTCCTGTTGTTTTAAATGCAATGAGTGGAAAAGGCGTTCATGTTGTTACAGTAAATGATTACTTAGCAAGTAGAGATGCAAAAGAATTAGAACCTTTATATAATTTCTTAGGATTTCAAGTAGGCGCTCTTGTTGCTGGACTAAAAGATGACGATGAAAGAAAAGAGCAATATAATTCAGATATCACTTATGGAACAAATAATGAATTTGGATTTGATTATCTAAGAGATAACATGCATTATGATTTAGAAGAAAAAGTTCAAAGAGAACATAACTTCGTAATTGTTGATGAAGTGGATTCAATTTTAATTGATGAAGCAAGAACTCCTTTAATCATTTCTGGACCTACAAATCACAAAAGTGCAGATTATGCTAAATCAAATCAGATTGCAATGAAATTAGAAAGAGGTGAAGTAATTGAACCTAAGTCTGCTGAAGAAAAACCATATTCTACTGGTGATTTTACAGTTGATGAAAAAAATAAAGCAGTATTAATTACAGAACAAGGTATTTCAAAAGCAGAAGAACTATATGAAGTAGAAAATTTATACTCTTTAGAAAATGCAATGTTCTCACATCATCTTGACCAAGCGTTAAAAGCAAACTACATTTTTGTAAAAGATGTAGATTATGTTGTAAAAGATAATGAAGTTATTATTGTTGATGAATTTACAGGAAGACTTAGTGAAGGTAGAAGATTTAGTGAAGGTTTACACCAAGCACTTGAGGCAAAAGAAAATGTTACGATTCAAGATGAATCACAAACACTTGCTGATATTACTTTCCAAAATTACTTTAGAATGTATAACAAACTTGCAGGTATGACAGGTACAGCTCAAACTGAAGCAACTGAGTTTGCGGAAATTTATAACTTAGATGTTGTATCAATTCCTACAAATGTACAAGTTACAAGACTTGATAAAAATGATTTAATTTACAAAAGTGAAAGAGAAAAATTTGAAGCTGTTAGTAAAAAAATTAAAGAATATAATGAAAAAGGTCAACCAGTATTAGTTGGTACTGCTTCAATTGAAAAATCAGAACATTTACATAATTTATTAACAAAAGCTAAGATTCCTCATACTGTATTAAATGCAAAACAACATGAAAAAGAAGGTAAAATTGTAGAAGATGCAGGACAAATAGGTGCTGTTACAATTGCAACAAACATGGCTGGACGGGGAGTTGATATTAAACTAACAAAAGAGACATTAGATCTTGGTGGTTTAGCAATTATAGGAACTGAAAGACATGAATCTAGAAGAATTGATAATCAATTAAGAGGAAGAGCTGGACGTCAAGGTGATATTGGTGAGTCACAATTTTACTTATCATTAGAAGATAATTTACTTAGAATCTTTGGTTCAGATAAAATCAAAGGTATCATGGAAAGAATCGGGATTGAAGAAGGTGAACACATTGAATCTAAGATGGTTACAAGAGCCGTTGAAAATGCACAGAAAAAAGTTGAAACTATGCACTTTGAAAGTAGAAAACATCTACTTGAATATGATGATGTAGCAAATAAACAAAGAAAAGTAATTTATGCATTTAGAAATGATTTATTAGACCCTGAATATCCTATTATGGAAAAACTTGATGAAAATAGATTTGAATATGCTCAAACTTTATTAATGAACGCTGAGATAATTGAAGGAATGCCTTCTGAAGATTTTAATTATGAATTTATTATTGCAAAATTCAAAGAAGAATCTGTCTCTTATACACATCTCCGAGCCCACGAGACCAGAGAGGATCTCGT
>CAJXPH010000314.1 GCA_913057765.1 uncultured Campylobacteraceae bacterium | reverse complement strand
TCTACACTATCCTCTTCGTCGGCAGCGTCAGATGTGTATAAGAGACAGAAATAATCGTTGCTAACTCAGCTAAAAC
Source organism: uncultured Campylobacteraceae bacterium (assembly GCA_913057765.1). Taxonomy (GTDB): domain Bacteria; phylum Campylobacterota; class Campylobacteria; order Campylobacterales; family Arcobacteraceae; genus Halarcobacter. The sequence continues at coordinate 2,909 of CAJXPH010000314.1, read as the reverse complement.
TGTCATTAACTTTCTAATATCAATTGGCTTAATAATATATTCAAAAACTTTTAGTTTTATTGCTCCACTTAAAAATTCATTATCAGAATATGCTGTAGCAAAAATAACAGGAACATCTTTATCAAATACTCTTATCTTTTCAAGCATTTCAATACCAGTTAAATTAGGCATATTTATATCTGCAATAATTACATCAATATCATTTTGTTTTTCTTTATATAATTCAAATCCAGCTTTACCATCATCTGCAGTATAAACATTTTCAAAAAAATTTGAAAGTAAACTTGAGAGTTCATTTCTTACATTTTCATCATCTTCAACATAAAGTACTTTTAATCTTTTTAATAATTTTTTATCTACAGTAGCCATTATTTCTCTATATCTAAATTAGTTAATAATTCTATAAATTTTATAAAATCAAAAGGCTTCAATAAGTATTCAGCAACACCTAAATCTTTCGCTTTATTTAAGTAATCTAATTCTGTATGTGCAGACATTACTATAATAGGAGTTTTAATGCCTTTTTTTTGTATCTCTTTAATCATATCAAGACCATTCATTATAGGCATATTAATGTCCGTTATAATTACATCAATATCACTATTATTATCAATAATTTGTAAAGCTTCTTGACCATTACAAGCTGTCAAAAAATTTGCATTTAACTTTGTCAAGGTATCTGCAATAATCTCTATTAAATCTTCTTCATCTTCTACAAAAAGAAGTTTAAGAGTTCTTAGCTTTTCTATTTTTTCTTGCATATGACTTCTTAGTTTTAGTTTTTTAACTCATCTTTATGAACTACAGATTCAATATCCATTACAACTAACATTTGATTATTTGTAAGTCTAACAAAACCTTTTAAGTATTTTGCAGGAATTGCAGAACCCATATCTGAAACAGCAGCTAATGTTGAAGTATCTAATCTTTGTACATCATCCACTTTATCTACAACTATACCAATCATTCTTTTATCTTCGGTAATTACTGCAATAACAGCTGTATTATCATTATATATAGCTTCACCAGTATTAAACTTAATTCTTATATCTAAAATAGGTACAACTTCACCTCTTAGATTAATTAAACCTTTTACCCAACCAGATGTATTAGGTAAAGTAGTGATAATCTCTGGATATGTAAGAATTTCCCTAATTTTAGGTAATTCAATTGCATACTTCATTTTTCCAAGGACAAATGTCATAAACTCACTTGTATTTGCATAGTCAATTATCTCTTCATTTGTATGATTATTTATATTATTAGCTTCCATATTCTACCTTTCTTCTTTATTCCATTGTTCATATAACTTTTCTGCTGAAACAATCTCATCTTCAGTAGGTTTTCTTCTACAAGAGAGATAACCTTTAGAACCATCACAACTTTCAAAAGGATAAACTGTTGCAAAAACCCAATAATATCCACCAGACTTAGTTGCATTTTTAACATATCCTGTCCAAATTTCACCAGAGCTAACTGTATCCCAAAGAGACTTGAATGCTTTCTTTGGCATATCAGGATGTCTTACCATATTATGTGGTTGCCCCATCAATTCATCTAAGCTATATTCTGCAATTTTACAAAAATCGTCATTTGCAAAAGATATTATACCCTTTTCATTTGTTTCACTAACTAAGAATGCGTATTCATCTAAAACTGTTTCTTGTCCTGCTGCCATTTATTACTCCTTAGTTAAATTTTTTACTTTGGGCATCTGCAACTAAATCATTAGACATTGAAGATACTTCATTTGCAATTGATTTTACTTGATTCGCTTCAGAAGCATTTTCTTGTGTAACTCTATCAAGCATTGTCATTGCATCATTAATTTGTTCAATTCCGGTCATCTGTTCTTTTGATGCAGCACTTACATCATCAATAATATTGATAGTTTCGCCTATATGAGTATTTAAATCTTCATAACCTTTTATCATTTCGTCAGAAATTTTCTTACCTTGATCAGCTTTTGTATTCGCATCTTCAACTAAATCTTTAATTTCTTTAGCCGCTTCGGCAGAACGTGCTGCAAGATTTCTTACTTCTTGTGCAACAACAGCAAAACCTTTTCCAGCTTCACCTGCTGTAGCCGCTTCGACTGCTGCGTTAAGTGAAAGAATATTTGTCTGAAATGCAATTTGGTCAATTACATTAATAGCTTCATTAATTGCAGTTACTTTTTCATTTATCTCATCCATAGAAGTAGCAGTTTTTGACGCTAAATCTTGTCCTGTACTAACTGAACTTTTTACTGTTTGTCCTAAACTTGACATTTTTGCAGCATTCTCAGCATTATTTCTTGTAATTGAAGTAATCTCTTCAAGTGCAGCGGCTGTCTCTTCTAATGAAGCTGCTTGTTCATTAGCTTTTGCCGCAAGATTATTCATAGAACTTGTCATAGTTCCAGAGTTTTCTTCCAGTGTTTGCCCATTTTCTAAATTACTTTTTGCTGAATTACTTAATGTTTGGCCTAATGAATTAACACTTTCCATAACTTGTAATAATTGTTCTTTTAAATATGGTTTAATCTCGATTTGCTCTCTAAAATCATCATCTGCATAATTCACAAGTGTTCTAACTAACTCACTCATGCTATCTTCTAAACTATCTAACATTTTATTTACAGTAGTTTGTAAAGTCCTAACCATTGGATTAGTTGTAGTAGATTTAATTCTACACTTAAAAATACCCTGTTCAACTTTATCAGTAGTTAATACTATTTCACCAATTACTTTCATATCATTCTTAATTTGAACATCAGTATCTTTAATTACTGTATTCCATTTTTTAAACATCGCATCTACTTTTCTATTACCAGTAGATTCTATATAGTTAAATTTATTATTTTTATAACTCATGTACCTGTCTCTTATACACATCTCCGAGCCCACGAGACCAGAGAGGATCTCGTA